>WJMB01000159.1 GCA_014728185.1 Candidatus Coatesiibacteriota bacterium | reverse complement strand
TTCTTCCGTGGAATCCTCGCCTTCGTCGCTCTCTTCGGAGTCGCCGTCTTCTCCGGTGTCACCTTCAACGTCCCCGTCGGCTTCCCCGTCAGCGGTATCTGCGGTTTCGCCCTCGCCGTCGGGGGAGGTTGTCTCACCGTCGAGTTCCAGCTCTCCTTCGCCCATGCCCGAGGCGCCGTTCTCGCCCACGGGGGTGGTGGGTTCGAATAGGCGGATATGGGCCGTTGACAGCTCGTCGATCTGCTCCTGGCGATCCTGGAGTTTCATCTCGTACTCGCTGATGCCCATGGCCCGGGCTTCCTGGATCTTGCGTTCTTCGGCCTGCAGGGCGAGCTGTTCCTCCTGGCCCTCCAACTGTTCGGTCTGGACGCGGTATTCATCGGCGGCCTCGCGACGCTGCTGCTTCATGTCCTGCATGTGGGCGAAGGAGGTGTAGGCGCGGAAGAACTCGGCGTCGTCGGTGATGTCGCGGCCGATGATGTCGCGGCCGGAGATGAGCTGCTGCAGCTCGACGATGGCGTTCTTGAGGTCCTCGGCGTCCCGGGCGGCCTGGTCGAGCTCGTCCTTGAACAGGGCGTTGCCGCCGGAGTCGCGGATGGATTGGATCTCATGGATGATGACCGAGTTGATGTACTCGAATTCCGAGTTGACACTCTCGACGAGCTCCTGGTAGCGCGGATGGGCCAGCATCAGCTCGCGATCGATGGTGTAGCCGTCGATGACCTGCTCGAAGGTGTCGGCGGCGTCGACGTACTCGCCCAGTTGCAGCTCGCAGTAGCCGATGAGGATGTAAGCGTCGGGGGCCATCTCGGTGTAGGGCATCCGGCGCAGCATGCCGCGCATCATGGCGATGACTTCCTTGAAGTCGTCTTCCTCGCCGTTGCGGACCAACAGGTAGGCCATGCCGACCTGTGCGTCGTCCCAGTTCTCGATGTCGCCGTAGTCGATCTGCTCGTATTCGAACCAGGCCTCGTCGTAGCGTTCTAGGCGCTGGTAGAGGTAGGCCAGGATGATATGGGCCCGGCCCTTGAGGCGCTCGGTGGCCTCGGTGGTCGGGGCGTTGGCCATCTGCTTGAACGACTCCACGGCGTCAAGCAGCAGGTTCTGCTTCACCTGGCACAGTCCGGCCAGGTACGAGGCGTAGATCGCGTACTCGCCGGAGGGGTTGATCCCCTTGACTACCTGGACCGCCTGGTCGTACTTGCGCAGGCGGTAGTAGCTCATCCCGACGACGTAGCGGCTGGAGTCGTTGAGCTCGTCGTAGTCCATGACGTCTACGAAGCGGCTGCCCTGCTGGTCCTGGAGCAGTTGGAAGCGCTCCCGGCTGGTGAAGGCGGGTTTGAGCGACAGCTCGGTGAAGTACTTGTCGGCCTCGGAGAAGAAGTCCGAGCGGTAGCTCATGTGTTCGAGGACGTTGAGCGCGTAGAGGGCCCAGATGCTGTCCGGGTGGTCCTTTTTGCAGCGGATGAAGGCCCGCTGGGCGCCCTGGAAATCTTCCATCTCGTAGAGGCTGTCGCCCCAACGGTAGAGGATTTCGGGCAGCGACGACGAGGTGGGATACTTCTCGGCGATGAACTGCAGGCGCTCGGCTGCGATGGGGTAGTCCTTGTCCAGGTAGAACTCCATCGCCTCGGTGAAGTAGAGCTGGGAGAGCTCCTCGAGGCGGGAGAGAGCGGCGCCGAGCTGGCTGTAGTCCGGATACTTGTTGCGGATGGTGTCGTAGCGCTCGCGGGCCTCTTCGCGCTCCTCCAGATAGAAGTAGCACTCGCCGGCGTAAAAGACGGCTTCCGGGGCCTCTGAGTAGCGATCGTAGGGGTCTTCGAGAAGCTTGAGGAAGAGGCTCAGACCGCGCCGATACTCGGCGTCCTCGAAGGCGTCGAAGGCGTTGTGGCGGTTTATCCAGACCAGTTGCTTGAGCGATTCGCGGTAGACCCGGTCGGTCTGGTTGGGATAGTTCTTGATGATCCGCTCGTAGTAGCCTTCGGCTTCTTCGAAATCCTCACGGGCGAAGTGGCACTCGCCGAGCTTGTAGTAGGCGTCGAAGGTCTTGTCGAAGGAAGGATAATCGCTGAGCAGGCGTTCCAGCACATCCACGGCGTCCCGGTAGTCTTCGAGCTTGTAGAGGGAGTCGCCCCAGATGAACAGCACCGTGTCCAGCTTGGAGAAGTCGGGGTAGTAGTCGTCGATGAACTCGATCTCCTCGACGGCTTCCTCGTAGCGGGTCTGGGCGTCGGCCAGGTAGCCTTCGGCCTGGCTGGTCTCGTCGCGCTTGAGCGAGCGCTCGTACTTGTCGTAGTAGTACTCGCCCAGGTTGTACTTGTCCATCGCGGAGATGAAGTCGCGTTGGGCCATCGCCTCCAACTGGGCCGAGGCGCCCTCGCGCTCGTAGCGGCGGATCAGGTCGACCTTGTCGATGTCGGCGCCGGAGAGCCGCTCGATCTCCTCGCCCAGGCCGCCCTCGTCGCCCTCGCCCTCGCGCAGCTCCTCGAGCAGCTCGGCGTCCTGAGCCACGGCGCCCATCGCCCCGGCGTCGACCAGGGCGGCGACGGCGGGTAGCAGCAGCAGCGCCAATGTGATCTTCGGGAGTCTCGTCATCATCCATCACCCGGCGGAGGGAGGTGGGCTGGGGCCCGTCGAGGATCGCGGGAGTCGCAGCACGGCGTGTGCCCGGTAAGCCCGGGGTGGTCTGGATCGAAGCGTTTTGAACCCGGCTCGGTCGCGGTAGTTGTTGGAATTTGTCATTAAGGAAAGGTGTATCACATTCACTGGAACAGAGATATATTGGTAATGACCTGTTACCTGTTATTGGATGCTTTATCGCACGATATGCGGTCGATGTCCCAAAGCTGATTTAAAGCGCTCTTTGTAGTCTCGCTCACTTAGAATACTGATAATCAGTGAACCGCGGCTTTTGGTCGGTATCCGAGACCGCCAAGGAGAGATGGAAGCGAAACACTCTCAAAGGCGAGTTTTAGCAGCTCCATCCAGCCTGTTAACTCTTCGTACCGATACCTTGTCATAAAGCAGGATGACCCTCCGTGCTTTTAGCCGCTTCCTGAGTTATAGATATTGGTTCACTATTCTTGTGATGATCCCTTAAGGAATCAGTTTGTTTGTTATCTTGATAATGAAGTAGCACGAAAAACCGGCGGACGCAAGCCTTTAAAACCTTGGCGTCGCCTGGCGGCGGCGATGGTTTGAAACAGCGCCGGTTGGATTCTCTTGAACCTGGAGCTTCTTGACGTCGGCCTCTCGCCGTGTGCGCCTTGAAGGTGCCCTCTTCACATTGTCGTCTCACATTGCCGTCCGGCGGCGTTTGATCGGCTTGGGGCTTACGGAGCCACCGCAGCGCTGTTCGTCTTCGTCCACCTGGTGGGGCTCACCGCGACAGATAAGCTCTACTCGGTGTCTTCGCCGCTCTCGCCCTCCCGCTCGGCGGCGATGCGGTCGCGCAGCTCGGACAGGCGCTCCTGGATCTCGCGGCGGCGGATCTGGATTTCGCGCAGGCGGTCCTCGCCCTCTTCGATACGCTGGTCGATGAGTTCCAGTTTCTTGACGTCGGTGTCGGTGACGAAGGGGCCGAATTGGACGCCGAAGTGAACGCCGAAGCCTACCTGGTCGTACTCATCGATGACGCCGTTCTGCACCTCGAGGATTTCCTCGTCGGAGTAGAAGAGCATCTCCAGTTTGTCGAAGGAGACGCCGACCTCCATGCCGTACCAGGGCAGCTCGTAGAGGACGCCGAAGTTTAGGTCGCGGCCGGTGACCTCCAGGGCGATGGAGAGGAAATAGAAGGGCTTGTACTCCAAGGCGCCGAAGATGCCTTGCCAGGTTTCCGAATCGGTGTACTTGCTGATGTACTGACCCTGGAACATGCCCGTGCCCAAGCCAAGGTGCCCCGTCAGGGGGATCTCCAGGGCGGGGTAGAAATCCTTGGAGAAGACGACGTAGGCCGAAATCTCGTCGAACCACTTGCGCTCGTAACCGGCGGGGAAGTAGGGCGAGGCGCCGCCGGATTCACCCGGCGTCCCGAATGAGCTGATCTGGACGTCGCCGCCGATGTTGCGCACGCCTAAAGCCACCGCCGGGAAGCGCGGGGTTTCGTTGATGAAGCGCAGCTCGGCGCTGCCCGCGTAGGCGGAAGTGTCGAAGTCGTAACCGGCGAAGGAGAGCTCCAGACCCAGGCCCCAGAACTCCAGGCCACCGCTCAGGGAAACGTCGTAGTAATCGGTGATGTTAGGGTCGGTGGGCGCCATCCCGAGGAAGAAGCTGCCGGCGTAGCCGACCTTGATGGCGGTGTGTTCGAGGGTGTAGGCGGTGGGGATGCTCATCAACCCGGGGTTGATGTAGGGGCCCGCCGCCGCCGGCAGGACGCAGGCGAAGAGGAGGACGGCGAGCAGCGCGCTGAGTATGGGCCTTTTCATGGTAAAGATACAAAAACCCCCATCTGACGGCCGGTTTCTCGATTCGGGGTGGTGAACCCCTCGTCGAGGCTTCGCTACGCCCAGGTTGGCTTGATGGTCCGGCTCGTGAGGACCGGCACACAGCCGCGGCCGTCGTCTCGGGTTTCTTGGTTGGCCGGAAGCCTGTTCAGATTGGTTGGGAAGTGAAGCGGTTTGTGCGCTATAGTCGAGCAGCCGTCGACCGGAACTAATCGGCGCTGTTATTCCGGTCGTCGGCTCGAACTCCACCGCCGGCCGTTCTACTGCGCCAGCGTTCGAGGAGGTGGAACCTCCCCGAGGCAGATCATGCTCCCCGGTCAATCTGAGAACCTGCATGGCGTAGTCGGTCGCCCCTCATGCGTCCACCCGCCTACAGTTCTTAAAAGCAGTTTATATGGAAATTACTGCACTGTCAAGCTGTTTGGCCGTTATCAGGGAGTTTGCGGCTGCTGTTCAAACCATTGGTCGTGCTTTGATCCCCCCTTGGTTAGATGAGTGTCGATGAAGAATCGATTTGAGGGGTGTTTTTTCTGCGACATCAACCGGCCCTCGCCAGCCCCGCCCCGCCCGCGCTTGACTCTGCGACGACCCGGGGGCTATACTGCAAGCTGACCTGTCAGTCTGCGCAACGTCGGCTGCGACGGCTTCTATCCCTCACCGTCGTCCCCGGGACGACACCGCCGGAATCGGGTAGCATCATGTCCAAAGCTATGTTCGGTATCTCGCGCCTCTGTGTGGGTCTGATCCTGATCTGCGCCCTCACCGCCCCGGCGGTTTACATCAACGCGACCGACGAGCCCCCGGAGTCGGTCGATGGAGCGGGGGTCTATTTCGGCGAGTTCGACGGTCTGTCCCTCTATCTCGGTGCCCGGCCCGGAGCGGACGCCGTGGCCGTCGAGGACCTCGACGACCTCTACCTGCTCAGCCGCCGCGACGGCGCTGCGCCGGTTCCGCCCGGGGACGTCGAGGTTTTGGGAGCCCTGCCCGGCGGCGGCCTGATCTGCCGCCTGCGACCCCGCCGACTGGCCACCCTCGCCGTCGATCCCGCCCTGCAGTACCGGGCCCTCACGCCCCTGCTGCGCTACACGGGCGATCTGGACCCGCCCACCCCCGCCGGCGGTTTCGACGACGAGGTCGAGCTGGTAGAGCTGGACTCCATCGACGCCTACAACCTGGCCCTGACCGACTTCCGCACACGCTACACCTACAGCGAACCGATCAACGACGCCCGGGACTACCTGGCCGCCGAGCTCGAGGCCTGCGGTTTCGAAGTGACCCTGGAGAGCTGGCTGGGCGAGCACGCGATCTCTCTGGCCGCCGAGGGCCAACTGGTCCTGCTGGGCACCCGGATGAGCTACGCCTTCTTCTCCACCGACGGCGGGACGAACTTCAAGGCCTTCCTGCCCCCCGAGGGAGCGATTGACTTCGGCGTCTACGGCTGCGAGGCCTTTACTCCCGACACCTTCTACTACGGGGCCGGCACCCGCTTCTACCGCTCCATCGACTCCGGCTGGAGCTGGCAGGGCGTGGACCTCTTCGAGGCCCCGCGTACCCTGCGGGCGATGGACTTCGCCGATGTCGATCACGGCTACGCCGTCGACGCGAGCGGGGGCTTCCGGATCACCGACGACGGTGGCTTGACTTGGAGCGAGGGCGGAGCCGTCGACGGCTCGGTCTACGACATCTGCGCCCCGGCGGACCACCCCGGCGTGGTCTACGCCGTGGGCGGCCAGGGCTCGGTCTGGCGCTCGCTGAACCACGCCGTCGATTGGGAATTGGTGCGCTCCGGCCAGGAAACCCTGCGCACCATCGCCTACAACGCCGGCGTCTACGTGACCGCCGGCAACGGCGTCGTGCTGCGCAGTGAGAACGGCGATGAATGGACGAGCCTGAGCCTTCCCGACGCCGACGAGGCCACCTTCTTTCTGGGCTCCACCGCCTACAGCGGAAGGGGTTTCGTCCTCACCGGCCAGTTGGGCACCCTCTGGATCAGCGACGACGGCGAAAGCTGGCGGCGGGTGCTGCTGCCCACCGGCGGGGTGGTCAACTGCGCCGACGACGGCGGCGTCAGGCTCTGGGTCGCCGGCCAGGACGGCCCCCTGAGCTCCAGCGACGGCGAGAGCTTCACCAACCACATCGACGCCCTGGACCCCGACTGCGAGGTGGTCTGGCAGAACGTCGTCGGCGAGAAGGAAGGTTCCGAACACCCGGATAGCGTCATCTACCTGACCGCCCACTACGACTCAATAGCCACCGACGTCGATCCCAACACCCTGGCCCCCGGGGCCAACGACAACGGCTCCGCCGACGCCGCCCTGCTCGAGGCCGCCCGGGTATTGGCCGACCACCAGCCGAGGCGCACCCTGCGCGTGGCTTTCTTCAGCGCCGAGGAGCTCGGTCTCCACGGCAGCTATCACCACGTCAACAACCTGGTGCGCTCCGGTGGCCGGGCCGACGCCGTGCTCAACGTCGATATGGTGGTCTGGAGCGATCCCGCCGGTGAGCAGGAGGACCTGGACATCATCTGCAACGGTCCCAGCACCTGGCTGGCCGATTACCTCGTCGGCGCCTGCGCGGATTACGGCGAAGGCATGCCCGGCTATAAGCTCCTCGATGACGAGTTTTTCCGCTCCGACCACGCCCCCTTCTGGTACGCTGGCTTCCCCGCCGTGCTGACCATCGAGGACTTCGACGTCCCCTACCCCTACTACCACACCAGCCAGGACGATTATCCGACCATTCAGGATCAGTTCCCACTCACTCGGCAGGTCACCCGGGCCATCGTCGGCGCCGTCCTCGGACTCACCGGCGGCGAAACCGACTGGGAAGGTGATTTGACCGGGGCCTACGCCTATCCCAACCCCTACCGCCCCGCCGACGGCGGTGCGCTGACCTTCACCGGCCTGACACCGGGCACCGAGGTCCGGGTGCACTCCGTCGACGGATCCCTGCTTTTCAGCGCGACCAGTGACGGGCCGACCCTGAGCTGGAACGCCGTCAACGACGCCGGAGCCGAACTGGCCGCCGGGATCTACCTCTTCGTCTTGCGCGCCCCCGACGGCGAAACCAAAAGCGGGCGCCTGGCGGTCATCCGCTGAGGCTCTCCTGGCTCTCCCCGTTGGTGTGTTCCGTATCACATCACTATGTCCGCGACTTTTATATCCTCCACCTGAGGATTGTTCACTAACGAGGCCGCCGCGTCCCCGGCTCGCCCCCTCTTTCTCCAACGATCTCCGGCTCTGTCCGGCTTTGGCACGCTTTTTGCGAAGACCCCCTCCGCCTGCGGGATTAGCCCGGGGGAACTGCGCAAAAAGCGTGCCAAAGCCTCCGCTCCGGAAGGCGAATACGGGTCGCTGGGTTGATCGAGCCGGGGACGCGGCGGCCTCACAAGCGAGATGATTGGATGCCACAAACAAAGCAAGCAAGCGGTATGGGAGTCGTTGCGACGGTCGTCCTGACGCTCTCGGCGGCCCTTTTCCTCTCCTGCGGCGATGATTCACCGGCTCAAACCGTCGAGCTGCCTCCGGAAGGGCCGGAGCTGGAGCGCACCGCCGCCGCTCTGGCTGATGTTGACGAACTCCTGGCCGGAGCTGCGGGTGATTTCGCCGAGAATAACTTCGGCCTGGCCGCCCGCAAGGTGGTGGAGGCCCAGGCGGCCGCCTCGCGCGCCGTCCGGCTCGAGCTGCCGCTGATCAGCGTCAGCCGACGGATCTACACCGCCGACGTGGCGCTGCGTTTCGGTGGAGATCCGGCGGCGGCCTGCGCCGAGCTTGAGGCGGCCCGCGATTACCTCAAGGGTGTCGTCCTGGTCGCCGGTCCCGACTACAAGCCCCTGCTGGGCGGATTCCTGGAACGCCTGATCGCCGTCATCGACGACGCCGATGTCAGAATCGATGAGAAACTTTCCCAACTGGAGACCCTGCAGCGCGATCTCGCCGAGGCCGTCTACGCGGCCGAGGCCAATCCCCAACCGTAACCCCCAACCTACCCGGGAGGCTTAATGCTCAACCTCAATCTCGACCTCAACCCCGGTTCCCGCGAACTCGTCGGTGAGACCGGCCTGGACTTCGCCGCCTGGCAGGCCGAGTATCCGGAAGTGATCGCCGCCCTGACCGACGACCCGCCGGGCTACACCCGGTTGCCCGAGGCGGATCCGACCGCGCTGCTCGACTTCGCCGCCGCCCGCGTCGACGATCTGGACGACGTGATCTTGCTGGGTATCGGCGGCTCGGGGCTGGGCGCGCGGATGCTGCG
>WJMB01000022.1 GCA_014728185.1 Candidatus Coatesiibacteriota bacterium | reverse complement strand
GACTTCGACGCCAACCGTCAGGTCTGGGACGGCTTCATCGGCTACCCCGGCGATCCCCACTACCGGGAGTTCCACCGGCGGCGCTGGCCCAGCGGCCTGCGCTACTGGCGGGTGACGGGCAAGGAGGTCTTCGTCGGCCACAAGGCGCCGTATGAGCCCGATCGGGCTGAGGAACGGGTGCGCGACCACGCCGCGCACTTCGTCGCCCTGCTGGAGCGCCTGACCCGGGAGGCCCCCGACAAGCGCGCCGTCCTGGCGATGCCCTTCGACTGCGAGCTCTTCGGCCACTGGTGGCACGAGGGACCGGATTGGCTGGAGGCGGTGCTGCGCGGTATCGCCGCCTCGCCGATCCTGGAGGCCGTCCGCCCCGCCGAGCTGATTGATCGTCACCGGGCCGAACCCGTAGCGCTCCAGGAGGGTTCCTGGGGCTACGACGGCTACCACCGTGTCTGGCTCGACGACCACGCCGCCGACTACTGGGAGCTGGTCTACGACGCCGAGGACCGCCTGGCCGCCGCCGCCCGGGCTCACCGCGGCGAGAGCCGGGAGCAGGCGCGACGCCTGCTGGCCGCCGCCGCCCGCGAGCTGCTGCTGCTGGAGAGCTCGGACTGGCCCTTCCTGATCCACAGCCACTCCGCCAAGGACTACGCCCGTCGCCGCCTCAGCGAGCACCACGAGTACTGCGCGGCCCTTCTTACGGCACTCGAACAGCTCGACGCCGGCGGGATATCACCGGAAGCCGAGGAGCTGCTGGCCCGGCGCGAGGCCAAGGCTCCCTTCGCCTGGGCCTCCTGGGAGGAGCTGCGATGAGTGACATCGTCCATCAGAGCCTGCTGGAAGCCGACGAACCCCTGGGCGAGGAGGAGTACTTCGCCGCCCTGGAGGCGCACAAGGACGCCCTCGAGGACGACGAGGCCCCCTTCCCCGGCCTGCGCCGCCGCTTCGACCTCTACACCCACCGCCGGGCCGCCGCCCGCAGCGAGTACCCGGACCTGCGCATCCAGTTGCGCCGCCGCTTGATCCCGCTGACGGTCTGGCAGCGCGTCGAGCTCTCCGGCGACTACCGCCGGGTGACAGTCAAAACGGGTATGGCCTCGCCGGCCGGCGCCGACGCAAACACCGGACGCATCCTCTGGGTGATGGCCGGACGCTTGTTCATCTACCTGCTGCTGGCCCTGGTGCCCGCCTTCATGCTGCTCTACCTCCTCGAGGAGCTCAGCCTGGGCTCCAGTCTGGCCTGGACCACCCTGGGCTTCGTCACCGCCGTGCTGGTTTTCCTCGAGGCGCTGCTTTACAAAGCCGCCAACCGGGCCAAGAAAGCCGCCTTCCACGCCGAGCTGCGCCGCCTGCACCACAACGGCACCGCGCTTTTAACCGAGAGGCTGGGCCTGGAGGCCGCCTACGAGCTGCAGATCGCCGGACCCGGCGCCGTCGAGCCGCCCGCGGAGGCCCTCGACGGCCCGCCGCCGCGCACCCGGACGGTTACGGGCGGTAAGTACCCGGAGGGGGAATCCGCGGACGCCCCGCCTCATCACGAAGAGACCGGACGTGAGTAAGGGCCTGCTCGACAGCCCCGAGGCCCGGGAGGACCGCCCGCCGGCCCGGGGTCTGCGTCGGGTGCTGCCCAACCTGCTCTCGGTCACCCGGTTGCTCATCCTGCCTCTGGGGCTCTACCTGCTGACCCTGCCCGACGCCTGGGCTCCTGTGACGGCGGCCGGGGTGATGCTCTTCGGTATGCTCATCGACGCCCTGGACGGCATGCTGGCCCGGCGCTGGAACGCCGTCACCGAGTTCGGCAAGGTACTCGACCCGCTGGCCGACAAGATCTGCATCGACGCCGCGGCGATCATGCTGGTCCTCTACCGCGACTTCCCGCTCTGGCTGGCCGTGATCATCGTCGGCCGCGACGTGCTGATCCTGCTGGGCGGACTGCTGCTGCGCCGCAGGCTCAAGATCGTACCGATGTCCAACTACCTGGGCAAGGCCGCCGCCTTCACCCTGGGGGCCACCCTGATCATCTTCACCCTGCGCACGGGGCTGGCCTGGCTGGAGGAGACCGTGGTCTGGCTCTCGACGGCCCTGATGGCCGCCTCCCTGACCGCCTACGCTCACGGCTACCTGAAGCGCCTGCGTGAAAAGAAAACCGACAGCGAGGAAACGCCATGACAACCCGGATCAAGGTCGATCTGCGCTCCGACACCGTCACCCGTCCCGACGAGCCGATGCGCCGGGCGATGCACGAGGCCGTTGTCGGCGACGACGTGCTGGGGGACGATCCCACCGTCCAGGAGCTCGAGGCCCGCTACGCCGAGCTCGTCGGCAAGGAGGCCGCCCTGTTCACCCCCTCGGGCTCGATGGCCAACCAGATCGCCGTTGCCGCCTGGACCCGGGGAGGCGACGAGATCATCTGCGGCGCCCAGTGCCACATCCTGGAGTACGAGTACGGCGCCCCGGCCTTCCTGGCCCGGGTGCTGGCCCGCGAGGCCCCGGTGCGCCAAGGCTCGCCGGACCCCGACGCCGTCAGGGCGTTCTACAAGTCCGGCGCCTTCCACTCCTCGCGCACCAGTCTGCTCTGCCTGGAGAACACCCACAACCGCCTGGGCGGGGTTATCGCCGACCAAGGGCTCTTCGAGGAACTG
>WJMB01000158.1 GCA_014728185.1 Candidatus Coatesiibacteriota bacterium | reverse complement strand
TGCTGCGCGGCGTGCCCGCCGACGAACTGCAGGCCGACTTCGAGCTGGCCGGCTTCGCCGCCTTCCAGCGGATGAAGGAGGCGGCCCTGCGCGAGGGCCGCCTGCCGCACTTCTCGTTCAACCCCCTGGACGTGCTGGCCGCCAAGGAGCGCTACCAGTGGCGCTTGATTCTGGAGCTGCTGAACCGGCGACGCCAGGTCATCCCCTGCCTGGGCGGCGCCCTCTCCGGCGTCGTCGCCGAGGACGGCCACCTCTACCCCTGCGAGACCCTGATGGCCCAGCCCGGACAGGACCCCCTCCAGCGCAGGCACTTCTGCGAAAACAGCGCCGCCGCCCTGGGGAACCTTCACGACGTCGGCTGGAACCTGCCGGCGCTGTGGTGGAGCAAGCGGGCCAGGCACATCCGCCGCCGGATCTCCCAGGGGCGCTGCTGGTGCACCTACGAATGCGCCTGGACCACCAGCCTGCTGTTCAACCCCCGGCTGTGGTGGCCGATGCTCACCGGCCGCCCCCGGCCGGAGGACCTCCCCGAGCGCCTAGTTCGCGGGGGAGCGGTAAGGGCGACGGGTTGCTACTGAGACTGATTGCCTAGCATCTCTCTGGTCGATCAACGTCGGGATGAATAACACCCGTTGCTTTAAGAAGTGAATCGGCCGCTATTATAATAGCGGTCGGTCGTGGGACAGGGCTTCGCCGGGAGTACGCAGGAGTTCGAAGACACCATCTTTCAAAGAGCCGCCCGCCGATTTCCATGTAATCGAGCTAACCGATTCAACCGGACAACCGTGAGTATGCCGCTGATTCTTATGATAAAAACGGCCCTATCAGGGCCGTTTAAGCGTATATCAAATAGCTATCTCTACCCGTGACCCACTGCCGGATGAGGACCGGACAAGCAGGGTAACAGGCGCAGATGCTAGGCCTCCGCCGGGGTCTCCAGCTTGTTGACCAAAAGGTTCAGGCGGCTCTTGCGCCGCGAGACGCTGTTGGCGTGCATGATCCCCTTCTCGCGGGCCTTGTCGAGCAGGCTCGTGGCCTCGCGCAGGGCCAGCCGGGCCTCGTCGGAGCGGTTCTCGGCCACTGCGCGGCGCAGCTTGCGGATCGAGGTTCGGATGCGTGACTTGTAGGCCCTGTTGCGCTGGGTGCGCTTCTGGGTCTGGCGCAGGCTTTTCTTGGCGGCTTTGGTCTGGGGCATCGATCGTCTCCTCGGGAGGACCGTTTGCGGGGACGGACCTCGTGGTTATTCGGCTTATCGCCGCCGCTCGTATCGGCGGCGTTTGTATCATCAGGGTGGTGAATGGTAGGATAGCCGCCCGCGTCGTGTCAAGCCTCAAGCCGCGGCTTTGCCGGTTTACCGCCGGGTTGTATTATGCTATCTTGCAGAGGTATTGATACGAATGGAGCAACCCTCCGGGAGGTTCTCGATGCGCATCCGCCCCGACGCCGGGCTTTCGCCCGCTCCGATCTTACTAGTCATCGTTCTCGTCGTTGTCCTCGTCGCCGGCGCCTTCGCCGTGCCGCCCAACCCGCAGAGCTGGGATCTCGACGCCGGGGTTCATCAATCCACGGGCAATCTCCTGCCCGAGATGCCTCCCTGGATCGGCGTCCAGGGCGGTCAGCCGCCCCTGCCCACCCCGCCGCTGATGGGCGCCGTCGCCGTGCTGGTCCAGTTCCCCGACCACCTGGCCCACACCGGCGCCCACCCACAGAGCGCCTACCAGGAGCTGCTGTTCAGCCAGGGCGTCTACCCGACGGGCTCGCTGCGCGACTACTGGAACACGGTCAGCTACGGGCAGTTCGACCTGTCCGGCGACGTGGCCGGCTGGTTCACCACCGTCGACAACTACAACTACAACTACAACGATCAGAACTTCGGCCTGTCCTGGGGCGGCAGTGAGGTCGCGCGGGCCGCGGCGCTGCTGGCCGATCCCACGGTGGACTTCGGCCAGTTCGACAACGACGGTCCCGACGGCATCCCCAACTCCGGCGACGACGACGGCATCGTAGATTTGTTCATGGTCTACCACGCCGGCCCCGACGGCGCCGACACCGGCGATCCCAACGACATTTGGAGCCATATGTCGTATCTGGGCTACACGACGAACGACGCGGCGGCCGGCGGCGGTTACATCTACATCGAGGACTACGACATCCAGGCCGAGGAGCGCCAGGACGGGACGCTCTCCGGCATCTCGGTGGCCTGCCACGAGATGGGCCACCTGCTGGGGCTGCCCGATCAGTACGACTACAGCCGCTACGACCTGGGCACCGGGCTGTGGAGCCTGATGAGCTACGGCGCCTGGGGGGCCGACGGCCTCGACGACCGCTACCCCAGCTACCTGGACGCCTGGAGCCGCAGCGAGCTGGGCTGGACCACCGTGGTCAACCTCGATCAGGACCAGGACGATCTGGTGGTCCCTCCGGCCGAGACCGACGCCACGGTCTACACCCTCTGGCGCGACGGCAGCCCGGACTACGACGAGTGGTTCTACCTGGAGAACCGGCAGCAACTGCCGCCGGAGCCCACCCTGGTCGGCGAGGGGCTGCTGATCTACCACATCTACTCGGGAGCCCACGGCTTCGGTTTCGACTACAGCGACCTGGACATCGAGCAGGCCGACGGCCTCGACGACCTGGACAACGGCGACGGCGAGCGGCCCGATCCCGACGAGGACAACATCGGCGACGACGGCGACCCCTTCCCCGGCTCCACGGGCAACACCCGCTTCGCCCATGACACCGACCCCTCCAGCGACGACGACAGCGGTCAGCCCACCTGGATCGAGGTATCGGACATCCGCCACTCCGGCGACGACATCCTCTGCGACATCACCCTGCAGAGCCAGGACACCGGTGAGCTGTTGCTGGAGGCCGTCGGGCGCGAGGAGGGCCTGGTGCTGCGCTGGGCCGGTCCGGCCGAAGCCGCCACCTACCGCCTGAGTCGTCTCGATTCGTCCTGGACCGTGCTGGCAGACGGCCTGCGTGGCTGCGCCTATCTGGACCGTCGCGACGCCGGGACGGCCCGCTACCGCCTGGAGGCCCTGTCCGCCGACGGCCGAGTCCTGGCCGATCTCGAGCGCGAGTTCGCTTACACGCCGCCGCCGAGCGCCCGGGTATCGCTGGCCCTCTGGCCCAATCCCTGCCGGGGCGGGCTGACCATCTCCCTCGAACTGGCCGAGGACGACACGGTCGAGCTGGCTTTCTACGACCTGTCCGGGCGCCGCGTGGCCCTGCTGCACCGCGGCGAGCTCACCGCCGGACGGCGCCTGCTGACCCGGAACCTGGAGCTGGAGAGCGGCGTCTACCTGCTGCGCCTCGACACAGCAAGCACCGTTCTGACCGAGCGCGTGGTCATCGACCGCTGAGGAGGGTGACGATCGGCCCGCTGATCGACAAGCTCAGGCGTCTCGAGGGCTGGGGAGACCTGCGAAGCAAGGCTCTCCATCACTGGCGCATCTTCCGACGGCGTTTCCTCAATCCCCGGGGGCGCTTCCACTACCTGCAGTACCGCCGCCGGGTGAGGGCCTGGCGCGCCAAGCGTCCCCTGGACTATCCCAACGTGGTCCACCTCGAGCTCTCCAGCCGCTGCAACGCCAACTGCAAGATGTGCCCGCACCATCGGCTGAGCCGCCCCCGGCGCGACATGCCCACGGAAACGGCCCGCCGGGTGATCCT
>WJMB01000157.1 GCA_014728185.1 Candidatus Coatesiibacteriota bacterium | reverse complement strand
GCCGTCTTCGCACCCGAGCCCTACGCGCGGATGGAGTTCGTCGCGACCCGCCAGACGGCAACCGCCGACGTGGTCGTCGTCCCCGGCGGCGACTTCCAGCAACTGGTCCAGCTCGACGAGGGCGAGGCCCGGGCCTACTACGAGGAGCACCGGGACGAGTTCCCCGCCCCCGCGCGCGTCGACGTCGACTACATCGCCCTGGTCTTCAACGACCTCTACGAAATGATCAGCTTCGACGAGGAGCTGCTGCGCGACCTCTACGAGCGGCGCAAAGATGACTACCTGCGCGCCCGTCACATCCTGTTCACTCCGGCCGACGACTCGCCCGAGGCCCTCGACGAAGCCTACGCCCGCGCCGAGGAGGCCCTCGCGCGCCTCGATGCCGGCGAGGACTTCGCCGAACTGGCCGGCGAGCTCTCCGAGGACGCCTCGGCCGCCGACGGAGGCGACCTGGGCTTCTTCCGCCGCAACGCCGATCCCACCCTCGAAGGACCGGCCGGACGCAAGATGGTCGACGAGTTCGAAATCGCCGCCTTCGCCCTCGATCCCGAAACTTACACCACCGAGCCCGTTCAGACCCAGTTCGGATACCACCTGATCTACCGCGAACCCGACGAGATACCCTTCGAGGATATCAAGAGCGCCCTCGAGCACGAACTGCGCATGGACCAAACCCTCGAGGCAATCGACGGCTACGTCGAGGAGATACAAAAAGGCCTGGATCGCGGCGAGAGCCTGGAAGAGATCACCCAGCGCCTGGGCAGCCTGGGCATCGAGGTCCAGAGCGTTGAAAACCTGGCTGAGGACGCCGTTATCGTCAACGAGAAGATCGGCTCCTTCCTCGGCTTCCGCGCCGCAGCCTTCGCCCTCGAAGAGCCCGGCGAGCTCTCCGGCATCATTACCCGCGACTACTCCATGCCCGGTGAGGAAAGCCAGTCCCTGCGCCGCGACTATTACGTCCTGCGTCTGGTCGAGCGCCAACCCTCCGAGCCCTACCCCTTCGAAGAGGTCCAGGGCCGTGTCGAGAGCCAACTCGTCCGTGAACGCGCCGCCGAGATGGCCGCCGTGGCCGCCGCCGAACTCCGCGACGCCGCCGACGAGACCGACCTCGAAACCGCCTGCGCCGCGGCCGGTTTCGAGATCATCAACGTCGTCGGCGTGACCCGCTCCGGCAGTCTCCCCGGCATCGGCAACGCCGCAAAGCCGGCACGTTGGGCATTCGAACTGAACCCGGGCGAGCTCTCCCCCGTCGTCGAGCAGGGTGAGAGCTACTACCTGGTACGAGGCGTCTCGATCGACGAGCCCTCCCCCGTCGACTACGGAGCCTCCCTCGAGGACACCCGGCTCAGCCTCTCCTACGCCCTGCGCAACCCCTTCTTCGAGGCCTGGGTCGGCGAGCTGGTCGCCGAGGCCGAGGTTAGGAACCTGCTGCCCGAGCTCATCGCCAAAGCCGAACAGCGCCGACTCGAAGAGCTCCAACGCCAAATGGAAGAGGAAGAGGACGCCGGTTAGCAAAGTCCCCCCGCATGGATACTCGCAACGGGGACCGAACGGTCCCCGTTTCCGCAAGCGACGAACGGTGAATCGGCCGCCGATGCCCGGCGCCGATACCACTGGAACAGCCGAGCGCGAGGCGTTGGCACGTTTCTTGCAGCAGAGCGGGGACGCCTGTTTCAGGAACTGCGGGCCGTTGCGCAAGAAACGTGCCAACGCCGGACCGGCCGAGACGCCCACCTGTGCCGCCGCGGCCGATTCACCGTGGAATCCACCCGGCTAGCCGGTTGCACAATGTTTGCCAGCAATCGCTTGCGCCAAGGTCGGTTATCGTGCCGGTGGACAATTGGCTGACGTTTCATCTACATTTTTCGGATATAATCAGGCTGTGCAGGGTCGGCTTGCTGGGTAGCCCTTCACTTCCCGGAAATGCTCCGTTTTGGCTCAAACACTCACGTAGCACGCCCTTTTTTCTTGCTATTACGACTCCTAAGAGTCAATAGGCTTCTGCGCTCAGAGTAAACACAAGCACGTTGGTATCCTGGTTTGCTTGAGATTACACCCTTTGATCACTGCCATTTTAATCTGTCCTTTTTGTGACATGAAGCTGATGATCATCGTTTCTATTATCATCAGGATACAATCTCAATCAGGTACGGATAGGGTATACGATCCCCCCTGATAGTATTATGCAAAGAAGCATCATAATAAACTGAACCAACAGTTTTAACTATAGAGAGCTACATTGAATAGGAGGCTCTGTTAATACTCGACGGAAGCGGTCAACTCGCCAGGCCGGCTAACATTAATAGATTCTAAACCAAGCAATAGTTTACTGTTAGAGTATCAAGCATCATCAACACAGAAAACCTATTGGCGGGGCGAACAGCCTTCGAATTCACGTAACAACAAGTACAAAGCGAAATTAATTTCCACAAAGCGATAGAATGATAATGGCAGCAGTATCAGCTATAAAGCTATGAATGACTGTCTTTTAGCGAGACGTTCCGGTCTGCAAACGAGTGATAATCTCAACGGGAATCTATCTCAGTTGCCACCAAGTGTCCCCTCCAAGTAACCACGGCTCTAGGATAAACAAAACAGCCTGTTCAAACCGCCAGTCAGCCGAGTCCGCCGGCTGAATCCATCCATCGCTATCTGGAAACCACCGAACCTTACCGCAACAACGGAGAAACGATGACCAGCCCCGTCCGCGTCCGCTTCGCCCCTTCCCCCACCGGCCATCTGCACGTCGGCCACGTGCGCACCGCCCTCTACAACTTCCTGCTGGCCCGGGGCCGGGGTGGGGCCTACGTCCTGCGCATCGAGGACACCGACACCGAGCGCTCGACGACCGAATCCCGCCGGGGGATCATCGAGGCCCTCGACTGGCTGGGTCTTGAGTGGGACGAGGGTCCGGAGAAGGGCGGCCCCTACGCACCCTACCTGCAGAGCGGCCGTTACGAGGAGTTCCGCGCCGCCGCCCGTCGACTCTGGGACGAGGGCCACGCCTACCCCTGCTTCTGCACGACCGAAGAGCTGGACGCCGAGCGCGAGGAGGCCCGCCACGAAGGTGAGGCCTACGTCTACTCGGGCCGCTGCCGCGATCTGGATCGCGATGAGGTCGAGCGCCGCCTGGCCGACGGCGAGCCCTACGCCCTGCGTTTTCGTGTTCCGCCGGGCCGCACCAGCTGGGTCGAGCCGACCAGCCGGGGGATGGTGGCCTTCGAGAACGCCGGCCTGGGTGACTTCGTCATCTGGCGTCGGCCGAGCATCGACGGCGGCCACCCCCTCTACAACTTCACGGTCGCCGTGGACGACATCGCCATGCGCATCACCCACGTGCTGCGCGGGGACGACCACATCTCCAACACGCCGCGCCAGGTGCTTATTTACCACGCCCTGGGCGCGGAGCCGCCGAGCTTCGTCCACCTGCCGATGATCCTCGGCCCCGACCGGCAGAAACTCTCCAAGCGCCACGGCGCCACGGCACTGGACGAGTTCCGTCGCCAGGGATACCTGCCCGAAGGGCTGGTCAACTACCTGGCGCTGCTGGGCTGGAGCGAGGGCGAGGATCGCGAACTCTACAGCCTCGCGGAGCTCATCGAGAGCTTCTCCCTGGAACGGTTGAACAAGACCGCGGCCGTCTTCGACTACGACAAGTGCCGTCACATCAACGGCGAGCAGCTCAAGGCCCTGCCCGCCGAGGAGCGCGCCCGCCGCGCCCTGCCTTACCTGCGCGGGGCCGGGGCCGTTCCCGCCGAGCTGGAACCCGACACCGACGGCTGGCCGCGCCTCGTCGAGATAATCGAGCAGATCGCCGACCGCGTCAAACTGCTCTCCGAGTACACCTTCTACGTCAGGCCCTTCTACCATGCCCCGACGGAGTACGAGGAGAAGGCGGTCAAGAAGGTGCTGGGCAAGAGCGGTGCCCGGGAGCGGCTGGAGCGCGGCCGCGCAGCCCTGGCCGAGGCCGACGGGTTCACCCACGACGCCCTGGAGTCCGCCTTCCGCGAGCTGGCCGCCGAGCTCGAAGTGGGCCTGGGCAAACTGATCCAGCCCCTGCGTGTCGCCCTCACCGGCGACCGCGTGGGCATCGGCCTGTTCGAGACCGCCGAACTGTTGGGCCGTGAGGCCGCCCTGGAGCGCATCGAGCACTGCCTGAGCTTCATGGATTCCCATGATCTGGGCGCTTGAGGTCAGGTGTTGACAGCCCTGAAAGCGCCCTGTACACTCGCCCGGGTGGACCTTCGGAGAACATTTAAAGCCGTCTCCGGGTCCACCCGGCCACGCTTCTTATCTCCGCACTTATATATCGACCCCGCCCTTCGGCGGCGCTCCCCACCTCCCTTTTTTTGCCCACCGCGGGCGGTTGAGAAAGGAGTTCCCCTTGACCGTCAAACTCACCCCGCAAGAGGTTCTGCCCACCCTGCAGAAGTACATGCTGGCCGATGGCTTCGGCGATCTGGTCTTCGATCACGAGAAAAGCAAGGGCGCCCTGCTTTACGACGCCCTTCACGGCCGCGAGTTCATCGATCTGTTCACCTTCTTCGCCTCGAGTCCCATCGGCTACAACCACCCGAAGCTCACCACGCCGGAGTTTCTGGAGAAGATCGGCCGCGTCGCTGTGAACAAGCCCTCGAACTCCGACGTCTACACCGTCGAGCTGGCCGAGTTCGTCGAGACCTTCGCCCAGGTGGCCATGCCCGACTACATGAAGTACCTCTTCTTCGTCTCCGGCGGCGCCCTGGCCGTCGAGAACGCGATGAAGACGGCCTTCGACTGGAAGACCAAACAGAACCTGCAGCGCGGGGTGTGGAGCGACGACGCCGAGGCCCAGGCCCGCGAGGACGAGCTGGTGATCATCCACTTCCGCCAGGCCTTCCACGGCCGCACCGGCTACACCCTCTCGGTCACCAACACCGACGACGCCCGCAAGTACAAGTACTTCCCCAAGTTCGACTGGCCGCGGATCAGCTCGCCGGGGATCAACTTCTCCATGCCCGAACCCGAGCGCTGGGAGTACTGCGCCGTCGAGGAAGAGCGCGCCCTAACTGAAATCCGCCAGGCCATCGCCCAACATCCCAACACCGTGGCCGGCATCCTTATCGAGCCCATCCAGGCCGAGGGCGGCGACCGCCACTTCCGCACCGAGTTCCATCAGCAACTGCGCCTGCTGGCCGACGAAGCCGAGGCGATGCTGATCCACGACGAAGTGCAGACGGGCTTCGGCCTGACGGGGCGCTTCTGGGCCTCGGAGCACTACGACGTCAAGCCCGACATCATCTGCTTCGGTAAGAAGTCCCAGGTTTGCGGGATCATCGTCGGTGAGAAGGTCGACACGGTCAAGTACCACGTCTTCTCCGGCGAGGCCGACGAGACCGGCAGCGTCCCCGGCGGCAGCAGGCTCAACAGCACCTGGGGCGGCAACATCGTCGATATGGTCCGCTGCCAGGCCTATCTCGAGATCATCGAGGAGGAGAAGCTGGTCGAGAACGCCGCCGAGGTGGGAACCCATCTGCTCACCGGCCTCTATGACGCCCTCGAGGGAACCCCGGGCACGGCGGCCCGCGGCGCGGGAATGATGATCGCCTTCGACCTGCCCACCGCCGAGCTGCGCGCCAAGGCCCACCAGGCCCTCTACCGGAACGGTCTGTTCACCATCACCTGCGGACCGCGCTCGGTGCGCTTCCGTCCACCTCTGGTGCTCAACAAGGAGCTGGCCGACAAGGCCCTGGACATCGTCCACGAGACGCTGAAGAAGCTGGCCTGACAACCGAGCGGCAGCGACATTAAACCGGGGCCTTGCGGCCCCGGTTTCTTTAGCGTCCCACGAGTCCGGTCTTGCCCGGGTCCGGCGCCGTCACGCTCCTTGCGCGCGAGCCCTTCCCCGGCCCGGGGAAGGGCTCGGCAAAGAGCGCGCCGGCGCCTCACCTCACTCCCCCCGCGCCTTGATGGCGCCCCAGGAGGTCTCGCGCACGGTCGAGTAGTCGCTGAGCCAGCAGGCGGCGTTGGCCAGCAGCAGCCAGCCGTCGCCCGTCCAATCGCGATCGTCTCTACTGCGGTAATTGACGCCGATGACGGTCTCGTCCTCGTCGACGGCCACGCCGCCGGCGTCTACGTAGTGGGCCAGCTCGTAGGCGCCGCTCCGCAGGGAGGTTTGCACACGTGCCCAGACGTTGTCCACGGCGGATACGCCGTTCATCACCGGGTGTCCCGGCTCGTCGATGATCAGGTCGGTGTAACCTGTAAAACAAACCCAATTGATGCACTCATAGGGACAGTATCCCTCGGCCTCCCAACGGCCGGTGGGAGCGCAGTCATTCGGACCGTAGGAGCCCATCATGGCATAGAAGACGCAGAGAACTCTGCCGCCGCCGTCTACGTAATCGGCCAACAAATCGCCGAAGGCGACGGGATCGATTATAGTTTGGAAACCGTCGGTGACGACACAGTCGTACATCTGAAAGAACGTCAACGGCGGCAGGCTGTCCCGGATGCTTATCCGTGTTACATTGCCCGTTCTCGGATCAGCATCCAGGGCGTTGTAAAGCTCATCAAAGCTGTTGTAATTCCCAACGGGAATGAGGATATCGATGGGCTCGGCGATGGTGAGAACCACAGTCAGCACCAGCAGGCTCAGGATTGTCTTTCTCATCATTCTCACCTCAGTCGACCCAGCGGGGGATTGTCTGAAGCATCTCGGCCCATAGCTCGTCCCAGGTGCCCCAGTCGTCGATAGTCATCTCCAGGACCATCTGATCATGGCCGCAGAGCGGATAGTTGGACGGTAAAACCTGTATCCAGTCACTGTACTTCCACCAGTCCCAGTGACACCAATCGCCGTGATCACAGGGCCAGTATTGAGGTTCGCCCGGTCCTCCACCAAAGTTCTCATTCTGAGGATGGGGGAAGATGTTGAATACACCAGCGACAATAACGGGGGTGTTGTCATTTAGCACATAATGGAACTCATTCGGATTCCAATACCACCACGACTCCGGCTGCCCCACGGCGTTGACCGTCTTGGCCCAGGCGATCGGCATCTCGCCGCCGACCTCGACACAGGGGTGGATGCTGATCACCACGTAGTAGCAGTACTGGATCAGCGGATCCAGGTTGGTCTTGATAACCGGTTCATGATCGTCGGGGTTGT
>WJMB01000156.1 GCA_014728185.1 Candidatus Coatesiibacteriota bacterium | reverse complement strand
CCCAGGATCATCGAGCCGAAGACGGGCCCCAGGCCGCCGCCGGCGGCGACGAAGGTCCCGCCGGGCTTGAGGCACCGCCGGTACTCGAAGATGCTGTGGACGCCGTTGCAGGAGACGATCAGGTCGTAGTTCTTCTCGTTTCTGGTGAAGTCCTCGGCGGTGTAGTCGATGACGTGGTCGGCGCCCAGGGAGCGGACCAGCTCGAGGTTGCGGGTGCTGCAGACGCCGGTGACCTCGGCGCCCTGGTGTTTGGCCAGTTGGACGGCGTAAGTGCCGACGGAGCCCGAGGCGCCGTAGATCAGGATGCGGCGTCCAGCCAACGGCTCGGCCGCGCGCAGGAAACCCACGGCGGTGATTCCTCCGGTGGGCACGGCGGCCGCCTCGCCGAAGTCCAGGTTCCGGGGCTTGAGGGCAACGACGCCGGTCTTGAGCGGTCCGGAGGCGGGCAGCCTGCGGAACTCGGCGTAGCCGCCGAAGCCGAAGCCGTTGAAGGCGCAGACCTCGTCGCCGGGTCGGAAGCTGCCGACGCCCTCACCGACGGCCTCGACGACTCCGGCGATCTCGAAACCCAACACGGGGATACGGCGGGGACGGAACAGGCCGTTGAAGAAGCGGACCATGAAGGGATCGGCCCGGCGCATGCGGCAGTCTCCGGCGGTGACCGTCGTCGCTCGCACGGCGATCAGCACCTCGCCGGGGCGGGGTTCGGGTTTGTGCAGCTCGGTGTGGCGCAGGACCTCGGGCGGTCCGTAGCGCTCGTAGACGACGGCTTTCATCTCGCATCCTTCATGGTCAGGACGATTTTTCCCCGGGCGTGACCGGCGTCGACGTAGGCCAGGGCCTCGACTCCGCGCTCGAGGGGGTAGGTGCGCTCGATCAGCGGAGTGATGCTTCCCGTTGCGACGAGTTCCAGCAGGTACTCGAGGTCCTCGGTGTCGGCGTGGGCGTGGATGTTGGTGAGCTTCTTGCCCGTGGGTCCGGCCAGGGCCTTGCCCAGGATCATCGAGCCGAAGACGTGCCCCAGGCCGCCGCCGGCGGCGACGAAGGTCCCGCCGGGCTTGAGGCGCCGCCGGTACTCGAAGATGCTGTGGACGCCGTTGCAGGAGACGATCAGGTCGTAGTTCTTCTCGTTTCTGGTGAAGTCCTCGGCGGTGTAGTCGATGACGTGGTCGGCGCCCAGTTCGCGGGTCTGCTCCAGCTTGCCCGTGCTGCAGACGCCGGTGACCTCGGCGCCGAAGTGCTTGGCCAACTGGACGGCGAAGGTGCCCACGCCGCCGGAAGCGCCGTCGATGAGCACCTCCCGGCCCGGCTGGATCCCGCCGGCGTCGCGCAGGGCCTGCAGGGCGGTCAGGCCGGCCACGGGCAGCGCCGCCGCCTGGTCGAAGGAGACCCCCTCGGGTATGGGCGCAAGCAGGTTTTCCGTGGTGGTTAGATACTCGGCGAAGCCGCCGGCGCCGGAGTCCATAAGATCGCCGCAGACGCGGTCCCCCGGCTTGAACCTGGTGACATCCTCGCCGACCTCGATCACCTCGCCGGCGGCGTCGGGTCCCAAAATGCCTCCGAGGGGCCGGATGAAGCCGCTGAAGAAGCGCACGAAGAAAGGGCGGGCGCGGATCATCCGCACATCGGCGGAGTTGATCGAAGCCGCCCGAACGCGGATCAGCAGCTCGCCCGCGCCGGGGACGGGCCGGGGCATCTCGCGGAGCTCCACATCCTCGATGGGGCCGTAGCAGTCGACGACCAGGGCGCGCATGGAGCTGGTTGTCGTTCCAACGCTTTGGGGCATTTGACCTCGTTTGCGGCTGGCGGATAACCCGATGGAATCCTTGGTTGAAAGGGGCTCTAAGCTCAATGGGCTTAATGAGAGCGTAGCTCAATAAGCCTTGCTCTCAGTTTATACGTTCGCCGGTGATAATCCAAGAAAAAACGGCTCTGGGGAGCCGTTACGTGAAGCTTTGTGTAGATGGCAATGAGCTAGCGCTAGGATAGCATCACCTAAGATTAACTCGCGCATATTGCCAGGCACACATAGCTCTATGCTTGCTGATATGTTACTTGTGTCCCTACATGCTGTCGCTTTCCACACCTTGCCTGGTGGTTCTGAGAAACCGACGTGCTCAAATAGGAGCTGAGAGCCGGGGAGTCTCGCCTTCTGATTTAGATCCTGGGTTCACAGGTAGTACGAGACTAAAACGCTTTGGCATCATGGAACGTGATCGGACCAAATCAGGCTGATTGGGAGCGGTTTACCAGACCGTCATCCCGCACCCGAAAACGCTCCCTTCTTGACAACCATTTTTCCAGCATACCCTTGTTACCTGTTATTACGGCATTACGACGTTTAGGAGTCAGCGGCGATCTGCCGTCAGAGTATATTCAAGTGTGCTGATAGCTGGGTTCGCTAATGATCAGGCCCGTATTGGCCGCACCTTTTCGACTGGCCGTCTTGTGACAGCTAACTAAGGATCATCGCCTCTATTATCAGCAGATTAAAATCGCAACCCGGTCCGAACACGGTATACGATCCCTTTGCTAACAATCGTTTATGTAACATCTAATGGTTGGCAATCAGCAACTCTTTATGTAATCTTGGCATCATGTAACCTGATCGGACCAATTGAGCAGTGCATCCTGCAGGTAGTCGAGCGTGTTTTCATCGTTTCTGTGGTTAAATCGGAACTCCATTTCTCTGATAAAGAGCCTGAAGTTGCGTTTAAAGCCACCGTGATAGGCTTTTAGGCGGCGCTTGGCGTAGCCCCAGAAGTTCT
>WJMB01000155.1 GCA_014728185.1 Candidatus Coatesiibacteriota bacterium | reverse complement strand
GGTGGCTGGTAATTGCACGCTACTAGGCAGGATAGGTTGTCCTCCGAGCACGCCCCTTGCAGCCGCCACTTTTTGCTGTTGATAAGTGACAGGCCCATCTGCCACTACACGTGTGTTATCAGCAGAGGGATCGTATACCCTCTTCGGACCTGCTTATGATTCTATCCTGTTGATAATATAGGTGATGATCTGAAGATACCTGTCACAAAACAAGCTTTTCTAAAATTGCAAGGGATTATCACCTGAAACTGAACCTACGTCGAAACCTAAAAACAGCGGCATTTAGAACGGATGTGCCGATAACTACCGCATGAGGGCCTTCAGCTCGACGGGCCAAAGAGGTTTTCATATCAGCTAAACCAGCTATTTGAAAACATTTAGCCTCCAGATGACTGGTAAGCCCGGGATGCAAATCAGGAATCGGGACTTTCCGACTCACAGCTTGCTCCTAAAAGCGTCCTTATCGAGCAAGCCTGGTTTTGTTCCACCAGGCAATGCACGGGCAGTGACGGCTTGCGCAGGTATAAAGCACATGATAACAAGCTATTAGCGATATATGCCTGTTTAGGAACGTGTGATAATCCCAAAGGTAGTAAGGGAATGCAAAAAGGTTTGAACAAAAGCGAAGCATGTCCGAATAGAGATTTTCGGTCCGGCAAGCCGCTCCCAATCAGCCTGATTTGGTCCGATCACGTTCCATGATGCCAAAGCAGATTACAATCGCAACCCGTTCCGAACAGGTTATACGATCCCTAATACTATATGGAAACGCATCTGCTCGCTCACCTGGCACTTGACTATCCTCGGAAAACCAACCGCCCATGAGCAGCAAACGTCGCTACCTGCCCTACCTGATCGGCCTGGCCGTCATCGGCCTGATCGTGGCCCTGCTGAGCTTCGAGTTCGGCGAGGACGCCGCGACGCATCTGCGTGTAGCCAACGTGCTGCTCGACGAGGGCTTCCTTGAAGAGGCGCTCTGGGAGTACGAGCGGGCACTAGAGATTGATCCAACCAACTACGAGGCCGCCGTGGGCCGTCTCTACGCCATGGCCGGCACCTATCGACTCCAGGCCGCCGAGGAGCGCTTCAGCGCCGCCCGCGACGCCAACCCCCGAGACGCCTTCTACGCCTTTCAACTGGCCCTGTTCTACGCCCTGCATCTGGACTTCCATAGCGCTCAGGAGCAGTTGGGCGACGCCGACGAGAACGGTTTGGATCGCGCCTGGCACGCCTACGGCCAGGGCGTAATCTACGCCGCCTCGGGTCAGTTGAAGAACGCCGTCGAGGAGTTCAGCAAGGCCATAGCTATCGACCCCGACCTCGGACCGGCCTACGTTCGCCTGGCCGACGCCCACATCAACCGCGGCGAGTTGATGGAGGCGCGACGCACCCTGATGGCCGGCATCACCAACAGCGAGAGCAACGCTTACCGCCTGCACCCCCGTCTGGCCTGGCTATCGATCTCCGAGGGCAACACCAAGCTGGCCCTTCAGGAACTCAAAAGCATCCTGACCCACGCCGATCAGTCCACGAGCTGCTACTACTCCGCCGCGCTGATCGCCCTGAATCTGGAACTACCCCTCGACTCGACCATCAGCTTCGAGGATGAAACCAACGAGCTCCAGGGTGTAGTCTCCTTGACCGAATTGGAACCGGCCGAGCGCCTGGCCGTACTAATCATCGGAGACTCTTTGGAAAGCGACCCCCTGGAGGCGCGCTCCCACTATCACATCGCCGATATCCTTTACCAGGTGGGGGCGACCGAGCAAGCCCGCGAGCAGCTCTCCCGCAGCGCCCTGCAGGCCCCGCCGACAAGCTGGTACGAGGGCGCCGAGGCCGAGTTCCACCGCTGGCGCGCCGACAGCCTGCTGATCTCAGGCGATTACGACGCAGCGCGCCTGGCCCTGCACAAACTCATCTCCTCGCGCCCCGACGACACCAACGCCCGCTACCAACTCGCCCGAACCTACGATCTGGAAGGCGCCCACCCCGCGGCCGTCGAGCACTACGAGGCTATGATCGAGTTCGCGCCCGACGATCCCCGCGGCTATCTCGGGTTGGCCCGCATCCACGCTGAACGCGGCGAGATCGAGCAAGCCGTCACCCGGGCCGAAACCGCGGTCATCAAGAACCCGGTCGATCTCTCGGCTCAGAAGGACCTGGTCTCTTACTACATCGACAGCCGCCGCTTCAACCGCGCGGCCACCGTCCTCGACAACCTGGTGATGCGTCTGCCCAGCGATCCGGAGCTGGAAATCCTGCGCGGCCGCCTGGCCGAGGCCCGCGGCGACACCATCGCCGCCGTCGACTACTACCAGCGCGCCCTCAATCTGGGCCTGGCCGCCACCACCAGCGCCCGGCTCCACTTCTCCCTCTCCAGGCTGTACCAACGGCGGGCCGAATCGGCCGAAGACCCCGACGAAAGCGAACGCTTCAGTGAGCTGGCCGAACGGCATACCACCGAATCCATCAGCCTGACCGACACTGCGAGCACCCTATGACCAAATCCATGACCAAAGCCGACCGACGCCGCCCGCTGATCAAGTCCCTGGCGCTTCTGCTCCCACCGGCCCTCCTACTGCTCAGCGCCTGCGAGGTGGCCACGGACAACCCCCTGGGCTCGGACCTCGACGACCGCGACGGGATGGACGTCCAGACCCTGATCATCGAACCCGACGCCGCCTGGGTCGACACCGGTTACTACGGCTACGGCAACACCGAGGGCCGCATAACCCTGGCCGTGGGCCGCACCGGCGACACCGTGGTACGCAACCTGATCGGCTTCGACCTGAGTCAGCTCCCCGACGAGGTCGACACCGACAGCCTCTACCGCGCCCAGTTCGAGTACTTCTACTCCCGCGGCTTCAGCATCGCCAACTGGCGTCCCATCTCGCGGGGGGAGCTGCGCGTCAGCATCCACCCCCTGGAAAGCCAGTGGGAATCCGATCAGACCACCTGGACGGCCCGCAAAGAGACCCGGGGCTGGAACCAGCCCGGCGGTGACTTCGGCCCGGCGATGGCCACCCTGCTGCTCGAGGAGATCGAGTCCGGCACCGCCGAGACCCGCTCCTGCGACGTGACCGGCCTCGTCGCCGCCTGGCTGGCCGACGAAGGCGCTTACCAGGGACTGCTGCTCAAGGCCGAGGACGAGGACAACGCCGCCTGTGTCAAGGAGTTCTACTCCGACGACCTCCAGACCGCCGAGAACCGGCCCCACCTGGTGATCACCTATGAGGGCTCCGACGGCGAGAAGCGCGAGGCGCGCATCGAGGCAATCCAGGACTGCACCATCGCCCACAACCTCTCCGACGGGGGCGACGGCGCCGTCTACGGCGACGCCGGTACGCTTTGCCTGGGTACGGCCTTCGGCTCCAGCCGACGCCTGCTCTTCGACTTCGACATCTCGGCCCTGCCCGACGACGCCACGATCAACCTAGCCC
>WJMB01000154.1 GCA_014728185.1 Candidatus Coatesiibacteriota bacterium | reverse complement strand
TGGTTCTCGCTGTACCTCGAGGGTCAGAAGGTGGGCTATTCGTACTCGAACAGTCTGCCGATCAGCGAGGGCGAGTATGCCGGCGGTGTCTGGATGGAGAGCTACTCTACGATGCAACTGGTCCGCGACGGCCGCAGCCTGATCACCACCAGCCGACGCCGTGAGCTCTACAGCGCCGAGGGCGTTCTCATCCGAGCGGTGGACCACCGGATGAGCGGGGCCGAGGCGGAGATGGTCGAGGCCGAGCTGGCCGACGGAGTCCTCGAGGTGCGCCGCGTCCAGGGGGTGATCATCGGCAAGCGTTACCTGGAGGGCGGCCTGGTGGGCACCCTGGGCAGCGGTTTCGCCACGGCCGGTGTCGAGCCCGGCGGGAGTGTGGAGTACCGCTGTTACGACAGCGGCTACAGCGAGATCATCGAGGCCTCCCTAGAGCGCGGCGAGCTGGAGGAGCTGACCCTGGACGGCCGGACCTTCATGGGCTACCACAACGTGACGACCTTCGCCGGGGTCTCCCGGGACATCTACCTGGAGGCCGACGGCTCTCTTGTGGTCGTCAAGGTTCCCGGCGGGATGGAGGTGCGCCCGGCGGCCTCGGAGCAGGAGGCCAAGGCCGACGTGGGCTGGGTGGACCCCACGGCCAGCGCGGCGGTCTTCCCTACCGGGGGGCGCCTCGGCGAACCGCGCACGGCCCGTCGCCTGGTGACGATCGTGCAAGCGGAGTCGGCGCCGCCCGAGGGACCCTTCCAGCGGGTCGAGGAGCTGGAAGCGGGGCGCTGGCTGCTGGAGTTCGTCGACCACAGCGAGCCGACACCGCATCCGGGGACGGTCGAGCCGCCGGAGTTCGAGGGCGAGCTGAACCGCCTGGCCGAGAGCCTGCGCGATCCCGCGGACGAGTACAACACCCTGGCGGCTTTACGGGAGTGGGTCTCGGACAATCTGGACAACAGCCCTCTGGGGTTGGAGCTGACGCCGGGGGAGATCTACGCCCGGCGCTACGGTGACTGCTCGGAGCACGCGGCGCTGCTGACCGACCTGGCCCGGCGCGCCGGGTTGCACGCCCGCACCGTGGTCGGCCTGGTCTACGGCGAGGGCGACGCCTTCTACTACCACGCCTGGAATGAGGTCTACGCCGACGGCCGCTGGCGGCTGGTCGACGCCTTCCTCGAGCAACTGCCCGCCGACGCCGCCCGGATCGCCCTGGCCTACGACCCCGGTCCGGCGGAACGCACGGCTTTCTTCGGCGGAGTGGAATCCGTCGAGCTGGTGGAGGCCGAGTGAATCCCCGGCTGCGAGCGCTCTCGGCGCTGTTGCTGGTGCCTGCGGCTACGCTGGCGCCGGGACTCTGGTGGACCCTGGGCGCGGCGGCGGCGGCCCTGGTTCTCCTCGTCGTCTCGACGGGCTGGCGGGCGGTTCCCCGGGCCCTGGGCCTGGGCGCCTGGCTGGTGCTGCTGGCCGGCGGGCTGCGGCTGCTGGCGGCCTTCCTGGGCGGCGCTCTGGACGCCTCCGCCTACCGGGAGGCCGGTGAAACCGCCCTGCGCCTGCTGACCCTCTTCCTGGCGGCCGGTCTGTTGGCCGGGGCAGGTCCGGCGGGGATGGCCGGTCTGGTGCCCGGCCGGTTGGGTCGCCGCTTGCGCGCGCGACTCGAGGGCGTCTTCGACGGCTACCGCCTGTTGCTGGAGACAGGGCGGCGGCTGCTCGAGGATGCCTGGCGCGCCGAGCCCCGCCGGAGTCGCCTGACGGCCTTCCTGCGCGCCTTGTTGAGCCGAAGCGAACGGCTGGCCGTGGCTCGGGGCGAGGTCGCCGCCGTCGGCGGACCGGAGGCGCGATGAACCGCCTGGCTCTGGCCCTGGCCTACCACGGCGCCGCCTTCCACGGTTGGCAGCTCCAGCCAGAGGCGCGCACCGTCCAGGGCGAGTTGGAGCGGGCGCTGGCGGACTTCTACGGCGAGTCCGTCCGCGTCTGGGCCGCCGGGCGCACCGACGCGGGAGTCCACGCCCTGGGCCAGGTCGCCGGTTGGCGACCCCCGCGCGATTACCCGCCGGAGACCGTCCTGCGCGCCCTGGAAGCCCGGGTGCCCGCCGATCTGCGTCTGCTGCGCTGCGCAGAAGTCCCCGCCGACTTCCACCCCCGACACTCCGCCCGAGGTCGCAGCTACCGCTACCTGTTGCGCGAGGGCGACGCCCTCTTCCAGCGCGACCGCACCCTGATCGTCGAACCCGGCCTCGACTGGTCGACGATCGAAGCCGCGGCGGGGCTCTTCGTCGGACACCGCGACTTCGCCGCTCTGGGAACCGCCCCCCGGCCAGGCGGCTCCACCGTGCGTCGGTTGACGGCCTGCCGCCTGCTGCGCAAACCGCCCTTTTACCTCGTCGAGGTCGCCGCTGAGGCCTTCCTCTACCGCATGGTCCGACGGATCGTCGGCTGTCTGCTGGCGCTAGGTCGGGGGGAGCTGGACGCCGCCGATCTCGGAGCTTTGCTCGACAACCTGGACAGGACCCAGGCACCACCGCCGGCGCCGGCCCTCGGTCTCTACCTCCAACGGATCGACTACGCCGAGTTCGCCTACACGCCCGACCCCGGACCGCCGGGCCTGGTTATTCCGGAACAGGAACGAGGTTGACCTCGATTGGTATCCCAGGTATCGAGGTGTTCCGCCGGTGAATCACGTCGTTCATGGGCGTTGCAGGGCTTGACGAAAGCCGTCAATGATGCGACCGGCGGGACCTTGACTCAATCGCGCTCAAATGCCAACCCTGAGAATCCGTTGTATCCGCCCCGGAGTCCGCCTCGACGCCCCCTTCACCACGACGGAAACCGATGACGACCCAACCCCGTTTTTTGCATCCGAGCCTCGCCCTGCTGCTGGCGGCCCTCTCCTGCGCCGCCGAGCAGACACCGGACGAAGCCCCGGCCTCGGGAGAGCCTGTCGTTGAAGAGACGAAGGAGCCCGCATTCGGCTTCGCCACTGGTCTGGATGTGTTGGCCGATGGCGACGGCGCAGCCCTGGACGGCCGCCGCGTCGCCCTGTTGACCAACGACGCCGCCCGCGACGTCGCGGGTCTACCCGCCTGGGAGATTCTGGCCGACCTCGAGGGCGTAGAACTCGTCCGGCTCTACACCCCGGAGCACGGCCTGGGGGCCGACGCCCACGGCGCGGTGTCCGACGACGTCGAGCCGGTCACCGGGCTGGAGATCGTCAGCCTCTACGGCGGCCGGCGCGCCCCGGAACCCGCCGAGCTGGCCGGTCTCGACGCCCTGGTCTACGATCTGCCCGATGTCGGCGTCCGCTTCTACACCTACACCTCGACGCTCTACCTCTGCCTGGAGGCCTGCCGCGAGGCCGGGATTCCCCTGGTGGTTCTCGACCGACCCTGCCCGCCCGGCGACGGCGTCGCCGGACCGCTGCCGACGGGTCTGGGCGACAACTTCGTCGGCCTGGTACCCCTGCCCGTGCTCTACGGGATGACCCCGGGGGAGACGGCGCGTTGGATCGCCGGGGAGCTGCTGCCCGGTGTCGTCGTCGAGGTCGTGCCCCTGAACGGCTACAAGCCCGGCGCGGTCTTCGACGAGCAGTCACCGCCGCCGCCCTGGCGGGCCACCTCCCCCAACCTGCCCCGGCTATCCGGTGTCCTGCTCTACCCGGGACTGGGCCTCTTCGAGCCCACGGCGCTCAGCGTCGGCCGGGGAACGGATTCGCCCTTCGAGGTCCTCGGCGCCCCCTGGCTCGACGCCGCCGCCCTGGCCGATCACTGGACCGAGCACGTCCCCGGCGCCCGTTTCGAGACGACGACCTTCACCCCCAGCGCGCCTTCGGACGGCCGCCACGACGGCGCGACCTGCCAAGGCGTCCGCGTCGTCGTCGAGGACCGCGAGGCCTTCGAGCCCCTTGGCCTGGCCCTTTGGGGTTACGACTTCCTCGGCCGCCGCCACCCCGCACGGACAGCCCTCAAGCCCCGCTTCCTGCGGCGGATGCTGGGCGTCGACGACCTGCAGCGGGTCTTCGACGGCGAGGCCGATTCCGTGGTTATCTGGACCGCCTGGCTGGAGGATACCGCCGCCTTCGAGTCCCGGCGCGAGCCGTACCTGTTATACGGTAACGCGGACTGAGTGTCCGGGATGCCGGACGGACACCCCTCGACACCGGGCGAACCCCCCGCCACGACGCGGATCACCTCTCCCGCTTGAATACGGCCCCGGCTTAAGGTACTCTCGCCGCGGATGGGTTTACATGACCACCTCACACCTTCTCCACATCATAATCAACCATGCTTGACCAACAACGCCTCCAGGCCAACCTCGACGAGGTTCGGCGGCGCATCAGCACCGCCCGGGAGCGCTCCCCCCGCGCCGCCGCCAACGTCCGCCTCGTCGCCGTCACCAAGTACGTCGAGGCCGATGTGCTGCCCCAACTGGCCGCGGCCGGCGTCGAGATCATCGGCGAAAACCGCCTGCAGCCCGCCGCCGCCAAGTACGCCACCCTGAGCGGCCACGCCGGACTCAACTGGCATTTCATCGGCACCATCCAGTCCAACAAGGTCAACGATATCCTGGACGTCTTCTCGACCATCCACTCCGTGGACTCGCTCAAGCACGCCCGCGACGTCGCCAAGCGCGTGCCCGGACCGGAATCCTTTCCCGTGCTCTTCGAGGTCAACGTCTCCGGTGAGGACTCCAAGCTCGGCTTCGACCCAGCCCGGCTCAGGAAGGCCTTCCCGGCCCTCCTCGAACTCGACAGCCTCGCCCCCCGGGGCCTGATGACCATGGCGCCACTGGTCGACGACCCCGAGCGGACCCGGCCCCTCTTC
>WJMB01000153.1 GCA_014728185.1 Candidatus Coatesiibacteriota bacterium | reverse complement strand
CCCCGGAGGAGCGGGAGGAGTACGAGAAACGCAAAGCCGCCTGGGAGCGCGAGCAGCGACGCATCGAGCGCCTGGCCTCCTACCAGAACGAGAGCCTCTCCGGCGCCGAGTTCGACCTCTACTACGCCACCTACTACCTGGCCCTGCTGCGCGAGTTCGACTCCGCCGGCGCCGCCGATCTCAAGCGGCGCATCATCGACGAGGTCGTCGAGGCCGAGCTGGAGACCGTGGCCTGGTTCGTCAATTACTCCCACGTCTGCGCCGATGTCGACAGCGCCGTGGCCGACGCCGAGGGCAGCGCCGACTACTGGAGCGAGAGCCACCTGCTGCTCACCCGCGAGGTGGCCCGGATGCTCGCCGAGCGCTTCAACCTCTACCTGTTCAGCCGCCAGTGCGGCAGCGGCGTGGGTATGCACGACATCAAGCGCGCCGTCAGCGGCTCCGTGCGCCACAGCGAGGCCCACACCGTGACCGTCAAGAGCTACGGCGGCGACGGCATCGCCAACCCGGGCTACCGGGCCTACGCAGCGATCAATGGCAGCCTGATCACCAGCGTCGGCGACGTGCTGCGTCGGCTCAACCACTACCCGGAGAACTGGTACATCCCCCAACTGCGCGACTTCGCCGGCCCCGAGCAGAACGAGGCCTTCCTGGCCGGCGAGGCCGAGGGCCTGGCCACGCCGGAGGCCGTGGAGGGCGTCGACGGTGAAAGCGGGGAGCTGGACGAGTCCGGTGACGCACCGGGTGATTAGGCCGCGGGCTTGCCCGGAAACGACTATTGGTCTATTCTTTCCCTGTCTTTACCTGTTCCGATCCCGTCGATCGGCCACGGTCGCCCCTCAGAGTCGGCCACGACCCGGCATCATCTCGCCGACCCGCCGTCTGTCGAGCATTGCAGAATGATCGGGGACCCGGGGTTGTCTAGCCGGGCAACAAGCTTTACGTGAAGCCGATGGTCCGGTCCAGATGATGGTACGTTCTCGATTATCCGTGGCAATGCCGCGACGTTGTAGCGTGTTTACTTTTCCACGGCCTGACAGCCAGCCGAAATCAACCGACCTCATTGACCTCCCCGCTCAGCGGTCCTCGATCCTGTCCGCGACACGGCTTCATGAAAGGCCCGCCATGCGTCGACTGATTATCCTTCTGCCGCTCCTCGCCGGTCTCACCCAGGCGCAACCCAAGACGGCGCCCGAGGAGACCACCGCCGCCCCGCCGCCGCCTCGCGGCGCCGAGCTCTGGTGGTCCGACGACTTCGACGACGGCGACCTGGACGGCTGGAGCGTCGAGGGCGACCTGGTCTGGTCGATCAGTTCCCAATACCGGCGTGGCGACTCCGGTTGGGGCGTGGTCTACAACTGGGGCTACGATCAGGACACCCGGTTGACCAGCCAGCAGCTCGATCTGCCCGGGGTGAGCACCGATTCGCTGACCCTCTACTGGTGGTGGCAGGGCAGCTACTACTGGATGGTAGCCCCCGAGGACAACGGCGATCTCTACGTCGAGGTCCAGCCCGTCGACGACACCGCCTGGTACGCCCTGTGGGACGAGGAGGACAACGTCCCCTTCCCCTTCTCCGACTGGACCTGGTACCGCCAGAGCGTCGATCTGAGCGATTACGCCGGACAGAGCATCCGCCTCTGCTTCCACGCGATCGGCGATGACGACGCCGACATCGGCCTGGACGAGGTCGAGATTCATTACGAAGACCTCACGGCCGTCGAGGATTCCAGTTGGGGCGAGATCAAGACCCTGGAGTAGTTCCGCGTTACCAACCGGATAGACACCAAGGGCGGGGTGACCCGCCCTTGGTTCGTGCTTATCTTGTTAGGGATCATATACCTTTTGGGATGGCATACCCCGTTCGGACCGGGTTGTGAATGTATTTCGCTGTTAATAATCGATTTGCAGCAAATGCGCCTGTCACATATCGGCAGTTAAAAAAGTGGCAGATGCAAGGGTTGTACTCGGAGGATAAGAGACCCTGCCTATTGGCTTGCAGTTAACGGCCCTTCGCTTGCTGCTCGTCCCATAACTGATTTAGGGATTATCACACGTTCATGAACAGGCATGTATCGCTATTCGCCTGTTATTATGTGTCTTATAGCTGTACGGGCTGCCACGGTCCATGCGTTGTCTGGTGGCATAAAAGATGCGCTCTAAGCGTGCGCTGCTACCAGAACGCTGCGAGTCTAAAACGCTGCGAGTCTAAAACGCTGCGAATCGGGTAGTCGCGAATCCTGAAGATGCCACCCCGACCTCACAGCTCAAGGAGGCTATCTGCTTTCTACTAGCGGCTTTATCAGATGTGAAACTATTGGCTTGTCGAGCCGGGGACATTCGTGAGGTGGTTGTCGGCACTTCCGCTCTAGGTGCCGCTAATTGTCCCTTCAACGTCGCTTCAGTTTCAGGTGATAATCCCCTGATTTATTCCAAGCAATAAGGCTGAGGAAGAGAATATCGGGATCACAGTGTGGCGCACCCAAGGCGCGATTACAAGTTAGTTGAACATCTCTTTTTCCGCCCCGATTTGGTCCGATCAGGTTACATGATGCCTTAATCTTAGAGAGCATAGCGAAAAAAACAGGTTCCGGTGGGAGTGATAATCCCCAACTGGAAACTGGGTTCATCCAAGCGCGCCGCTTCCGACCCCGGGTTGACTCAGCGCCGGAGGCGGGGCAGGTAGCGGCCCACGCGGCGGCGGTAGACGGCGTAGTCGGCGCCGAAGGTTTCGGTCAGGTGGTCTTCCTCGGCCAGCACCCGCTGATGGTTGCCCAGGACGAAGATCACCAGGACCACCAGGTAGAGGGCGCTGGGCACGATGAGAAACATCCCGGTGAAGAGCAGGATCAACCCCAGGGAGACGGGGTTGCGGCAGAAGGCGTAGAAGCCGCTGGTGACCAGCCGCGCGGCGCCCCCCTCGGGCAGGAAGAAGCGCAGCCCCCGGCCGAGCTGGAGCATGGAGCCCAGCAGGAAAATCAGGCCCAGACCGGTCAGGGCCAGGGTCAGGTAAGGCATCACGCCGATGCCCTCCAGGCCGAGATCTCCCAGATCGCGGATCCCGTGCTCGAAGACCAGGGCCGCCAGGACGGCCAGGTACATCACCACCACGGCGACCAGGGAGGCCACGGCCATGAGCTTGCGGAAAGGTGTGTAGCTGCTGTTGTTGAGATGACCGACGAGGTGCCGTTTGGAGCGCAGGTAGACGACGAGTTCGAAGACGACCAGCGTCGTCGGTGCGCCGATGACGAAGCTTCTCAAGATGATCCGGGTCAGTGGGCTCATGGCTGTTGGCGTTGGAGTTCCGCCCGGCGGCGGCGGTAGAGGACGATGGGCTTGTCGGCGGCGATCAGCATTTCGTCCGAGGCGAGGCTCGAACGACGGGGCCGCTGGGTGACCACGACGCGGCGGTCCTGGCGCAGGATGCGCCGGTTGTAGAGGTTGGCAAAAAAGTTGAACAGCCGACGGAAGGGCGGCAGGCGGACGATGCTCTGGTAGAAGCGCAGGTAGATCATGGTGTTCTCGTCGTCGACGGGGGCGAAGGCGGCGAAGACGCCGAACCTGTCACCGATGCGGTTCCACCAGAGGTTGGGAAAGCGGAAGCTCAGCAGCGGCGGCCCCGTCGGCGGCCCCAGCTCTGCGGCGTCGCGCGGCGGGACGCCCCTATCGCGCGCGTTGTCGAACCAGACCAGCAGGCGGTCAGCCTCGATGCGACAGCGCGGCCCCTCGACCAGGGTCCGCCCGGCGCGTCCGATGGTCGTGCGGTGGACGAAGGGCAGGTGGGCCAGGTCGAGCTGGTTCTCGATCGCCCGGGAGTAGTGAACGGGCCAGCTTTCCTGGAAGCCGCCCCAGCGTCGGCCGCACAGTTCATCGAAGAAGGGCGGCTCGGGCGGGTCCGGCGCGCCCCCGCCCAGCCAGACGAAGACCAGGCCCTCGCGTTCCCGGGCGGGCAGGGTCCGCAGTTGAAAGCGCTCGGGGACCTCGGCGGCACGGCCGTTGGCCGGGATGAGCCGGCAGCGGCCCCGGGCGTCGTACTCGAAGCCGTGGAAGGGGCAGCGCAAACGATCGTCAGTAAGCTCGCCCGCCGAGAGGGCGGCGCCGCGGTGGGCGCAGCGGTCCGCTGCGCAGGAGACGCCGTCGGCCCTGCGCCAGAAGACCAGCTCGCGCCCCAGGCGACGCACGCCGACGGGACGGCGGCGGGGCAATTCCCGGGAGTCGAGAACGGCGTACCATTGCTCGGGGATCATCCCTGGTCCTTCCCACGTCGGTCGCTCACGCCCGAATCCTAGCATCAACACCCCGCGCGGGGCAACGCCGCCGCGGTTTCAGTTTGAAGTGAAGAAAACGCCGCAAGCAGCTATACTTAAACTGTTGAAAGATAGTTATTCCCGCCGGTTTCCGACCGTATAGCCGCCGAGGGACCGCCCCGTCCCGGGAGGATGTCATG
>WJMB01000152.1 GCA_014728185.1 Candidatus Coatesiibacteriota bacterium | reverse complement strand
GGGCAGCCGGGCTCCGTCAACCCGGACGCCTCTCCGCAAGAAACGTGCCAACGCCTCCGCGCCGGAGTCCAAGAGGCGTTATCGGCGGCGGCGAGGCCGGGATTGCGGCGGCTTACGGTATCATTATGCACAGCATGAAACCCAGGGCGCAACGGTATGAGATCCAGGGGCGCAAGGATAGCAGAGCCGGGGTGCGGGGGCAAGGCGTCGATTGCCAGCGGTCGAGACCGGTGTTATCCTTGTGTTTAACTGGAACGTACCGTGGGAGGAGGCGGCTTGAGCATCGATAGCTGGTGGCCCTGGGCCCTGTTGACGGCGTTGGCGCTGACGGTGCCCGCCGTGCTGCTCTACCGCCGTGTCGAGGAGAAGCCGGGCTGGCGCGTGGTGCTGGTCGGTCTGCGCCTGGGCGCGCTGGTGCTGCTGGCCCTGGCCTTCGCGGGCTTGAGCTGCGCCGAGGAGCGGGGCGGGGAGCGCCGGGAGCTGGCCCTGGTCGTCGACGACAGCGCCAGCATGACCCTGCGAAACGCCGAGGGCGTGGAGCGCACGCGGCTTGCCGAGGAACTCGCCGCCGGGTTGAGCGCGGCGCGGCCCGGCCTGGAGTTCGTTCCCTTCACCACGGGCGCCCTGGCGTCGGACCCCGCGGCGGCCCTGGAGCTGCTGGCCCGTCGGCGTCCCGACCTGGCCGGAGCGGTGCTGATCGGCGATGACGACGGAGCGGGGGGCTACGCCGGTCCACCCGGTTTTCCCGTCAATGTGTTGGCCGTGGAGACCCCGGCGGCAGCGGATTACGAGACCCTCCGCCCCCGGGCGCCCCGGTTGATCGCCACTGGTCGGGCCGCCGCGGTTGTCGTCGAGGTTGTTGCCCGGGGCGGGGAGCCGGCGCCCACCGTCCTGACGGTGACGGCCCGGCGGCTGGAATCCGACGGCGAGCCCCGGGTGCTGGGAAGCGACGGGATCGATTCAACCGGTGGGAGCCGGGAGTTCGTTTTCACTCCGGACCTTCCGGGCTGGTGGCTCATCGAAGCCCGATTGGAGCCGGTCAGCGACGAGGCGACGGATTGGAACAACACGCGGCGGTTGCTCGTCCAGGTCGTCGATGACGAGCAGACGGCCCTGATCCTCTCCGCAGGTCCGCACCCCGAGGCGGCTTTTCTGGCGCGGGCCCTGGAGGAACTGCCCGGCGTCGAGGTCGTTCGGCTCCACCGACGGCCCGACGGCCGCTTCCTCGCTCCCGACGGCACGCCCGTCACCCCGGAGGTGCGCGAGCCCGCCGCCGTCTTCCTGATCGACATCGTCCCCGAGGGCTCTCTGATCTCCGAGCTGTCCCGCCGCAACGACGCCGGACGAGGCACCGCTCTGATCTGGGGCCGCCCCGGCCTGGTGGTCGAAGCCGACGCCGCCGTCTGGAGCCTCTGGCCCGGTCTGTCGACGGGCACGCTGCGCCTGGTCGCCGGACAGGCCCGTACCGTCGAGGCCCACGATCCCCTTTTCAGCACCGCCGTCGAGGCCGGGCCTCCGGCGCTGTTGAGCTACGCTGAGGGCCTGCCCGTGGGTGTCGAGACGATCCTGACCCTGGAGAACCCCGCCGGACGACCCGTTCCCGGCGCCCTGGCCTCCCGTTCCGGCGCACCGCGACTGCTGCTGCTCGGATCGAGTTGGTGGCGCTGGCACCTGGCCCGCCGGCTCCACGGCGAAGACCCCCTCTACCAAAACCTGACCGCCGAGTTATTCTCGCTGCTCTCCACCCCGCCGCCCGGCGAGGGTCCGCGGCTGCACCTGGAACGGCGCTACGTCGAAGCCGGCGGCGAGTTGGTCGTCGAACTCAACGACCCGAGCGGTGGAAGTCCGGCGGCGCTGCTCCTCAATGAAGGCGGCGCATGCCGGGGCGAGTTGACCTTCACGCCGGATCCCGACGGCGTAAGGCGTTCCCGCCTGACCGCGCCCAGGGAGCCCGGTCTCTACTTCGTTAGCATCGCGACGGATAGGGGCGCCGTCGTCGAGGAGCCCTTCGTCGTCGAGCCGCCCTTAAATGAACTGCGCCTGTTGAACCCGGACCTGGCCGACCTGCGCCGGCTGGCCGAGGAGGGCGGCGGGAACTATCTGGAATCGACCGTGGATGAACCGGTTCTGGCTCCGAGCCGCCACAGCCGCACCGTCGTCGATCCCTGGCGGGCCTCGCCCTGGTTCATCGGCCTGGTCGTCGTCCTGCTGACCGCGGACTGGCTGCTGCGCCGCAAGCGCAACCTGCGCTGAGGCTTGACAGCGTGCCGTCGGGTCTGCTAACCTACCCGTCCGCCGCGAAAGCACAGTAGACACAAGGAGCAACCATGAAACGGACCTACCAACCAAGCCGGATCAAGCGCAAGCGCGATCACGGTTTTCGCCAGCGCATGCGGACCAAGAACGGCCGCAAGCTGCTCTCGCGCCGCCGCCGTCGCGGTCGCAAGCGCCTGAGCCACTGAGCCGCACCCCCGCAGCGCCGGTGCACAACGCAATAACATCCTTGCAGAAGAACGGTCTCCCCGTGAGGCTGTTTTTCTTTCGCCCAGGGTTTATAATCGGACCCGGTCGACGACGCGAACGAACCGGCCCTCTCGGCTCCGGGAGGGGTTGTGGTTGCCCAAAGCCGGTCGACAACCCGATTCGTGATCATTCTGCCAAGGTCGATATCGCCTCGGATTATCACTCGTACCTGGATTGTCACATCTTGTAAATAAATTAGGGATTATCACACGTTTCTGAACAGGCATATATCGCTAATAACTTGTTATCATGTACTTTATAGCTGCGCGAGCTGTCACTGCCCGTGCGTTGCCTGGTGGCGGAAAACCAGGCTTGCCCGAAGCTGGCGCTGCCAAGAGGATGCCAAGAGGATGCTGAGAGGACGCTGAGAGACTGGAGGTCCCGGCTCCTTATTTGCATCCCGGGCTTACCAGTATTATGGAGGCTAACTGTTTTCAATAGCTGGTTTAGCTGATTCGCAAACCTCTTTGGCCCGTCGAGCTGAAGGCCCTCATGTGGTAGTTGTGGGCACACCCGTTCTAAATGCCGCTGTTTTTGGGTTTCGACGTAGGTTCAGTTTCAGGTGATAATCCCAAAAATTGTTGATTTATGCTTGGAATCGTTTGCCCTGACCGGACCGAATCGTGATTGCAACCTGCTGATAAACGCGCGATGATCCTCAGACACTTGTCACAAAGCGGGTCGTCAATAAGTGGCGACTGGTAAAGCTGTTACTTGCGGCAAATCGAGCCACTGCGCACTATTATAGGCCGTGACAACGACTTGCCGTCCGCTTGCTTTCTGTTTACAACTATAATAATGACAAGCAACTAGGACCTGCTAAAATGCATGTTTGAACTAAAAACGGGGCACTTTCTGGGGGACGGAAAAGCCCAAGCAAACCGCTCTCAATCAGCCTGATCTGATACGAACACGTTTCATGATGCCTAGACAAGATGCCTAGACAAGATGCTAAGAAGAGTGAAGTAACATGGCAACGCTTCGTTACGACAAAATGACACCCACCGCCGAAACGCTCGCGCCCATGACCGATCACAGCTACCCCCGCGGCGTCCGCCTGTTACGCTCCGCCGACTTCCGCCGCCTGTTCGGGCGCGGTCGTCGACTGAGCCGGGGTCCGCTGCGCCTGGTCTACCTGTGTGGCGGGGTCGAGGGACACCGCTTCACCGCCGTCACCGGACGCCGGGTCGGCAACGCCGTGGCCCGCAACCGCCTGCGTCGCCGCCTGCGTGAGCTGTTCCGTCTAAACCGCCGCAGGCTGGCCGCACCGTCGCATCAGGCGATCGTGGCCCAGCCCGGCGCGGCCGAACTTTCCTGGAACGAACTCCGCGAGCTGGTCTTGGCCCTCTGGCGCAAGGCCGGCCTGCTTCGAGAACTGGATGAAGATGGATAACTGGAACGAAAACGACCTCCTCGACGCCGTCGAGGAGATAACCGGGCACCGCTTCGGCAACCTCGAACTGCTGGTGCGGGCCTTCACCCACCCCTCCTACGCCAACGAAAACCCGGGCAGCGGAGGCGACTACCAACGCCTGGAGTACCTGGGCGACGCCGTGCTCGATCTGGCCGTCGCCGAGTACCTCTTCCAGACCGACCTGATTATCCGCGAGGGCGAGCTCACCGAGCGCCGAGTGGCCCTGGTCTGCGGGACCAATCTGGCCCGCCAGGCCCGGGAGCTCGAGCTGGGCGAGCTGATGCGCCTGGGCCGGGGCGAGGCCGAAAGCGGCGGCGCCTATCGCGATTCCAACCTCGAGAACGTCTTCGAGGCCCTCTTCGGCGCCCTGTTCATCGACGCCGGTTACCACCACGCCGCCAAGATCGCCCGCGAGCTGCTCTTCGAGGAGCTGCCCGACCAGAGCGCCAACCCCAAAGGCGACCTGCAGGAATACTGCCATAACCGGGGCTGGAAGGAGCCGCTCTACGAGGCCGCCGTCGAGGGGCCGGACCACCGACGACTCTACCGCGCCCGGGTTATTGTCCAGGGCCGCGCCGTCGGCGAGGGTGTCGACACATCGAAGAAAGGCGCCGAGACCCTGGCCGCCGCCGAGGGCCTGGAGACCCTGCGCGCCGAGCGCCGCAAGAAGCGGGAATCCCGCCGCAAGAGCCGCCGCCGGAAACGTCGCCGCTGAGCGGCGCCACCGGCGAGCCCCCCCCTTCCAAACCCACGCGACCGCCCGCCTCCGGGGTCGGTGTCGGCACGTTTCTTGCAGCGGGGCGGGGTCGCCTGTCTTGCCAACCGGCGGTGCCACTCCGCAAGAAACGTGCCGACACCTCGCCGCGGGAAGCCCGGATCGCTCCGGAGGGCGAGGGGGGCTCGCCGGTGGCGCCGTGGGGGGTCCTTGGGCGTGTGGAGGTACTGCAGCTGGAGTCGGTTGAGAAAAACGGTTGCGGAAACTTGGGTGAAAAACGAGGGGCCGCAGGGCCCCTCATTGACGAAATGGCTGGATCGGCGCTAGACGGCCGGTTCAGGCGGCGTCTTCGTTTTCGTCGTCGGCGGCACCCTCGGCGGGCAGGCGGCGGACGAAGCAGCTCATCGGGCAGGCGCGCAGCGGATCGCTGAAGTCGTGGTCCTCGTGGTCGAAATCGAGCACGGGCAGGGCTCCGTCCATCTTGATTCCACCGTTGGGGTTGCCCTTCTCGCGGCTGCAGAGCGAGCAGCCGATGCAACCGACGCTGCAGACCTCCTTGACGGCCTTGCCGCGATCACGGTTGACGCAACCCAGGAACACCGGTTCGTCGTAGGGTATCAGGGCGATGATGTCGCGGGGGCAGGCCGTGACGCAGGCGCCGCAGGCGGTGCAGTTGTCCTCGATGACCACGGGCAGCCCGTCCGAACCCATGACCAGGGCGTCGAACTTGCAGGCCTCGACGCAGTCGCCGAAGCCCAGGCAGCCGTAGACGCAGGCCTTGGGGCCGTCGTCGAGGCGCTGGGCGGCGGAGCAGCGCGGCACGCCGTAGTAGGTGAAGGCGTCGCGGGCGTGTTCCTTGTCGCCGCGGCAGCGCACCACGGCCACCTTGCGCACGGCGTTCTCGACGGAGACGCCGAGGACCTTGCCGATCTGCTCGGCCAGTTCGGGACCGCCGGGGGCGCAGCCGGTGACCGGAGCCTCGCCCGAGGCCACGGCCTCGGCGTAGCCAGCGCAGCCGGGGTAGCCGCAACCGCCGCAGTTGGCGCCGGGCAGCAGGTCCAGAATCTCCTCGACCTTGGGGTCGACCTCGACGGCGAACTTCTTGGCCACCACGGCCAGGGCCAGGCCGAAGAGCAGGCCCAGTCCGCCCAGGGAGAGCATGGCGTAGAGCAGGATATCGTAATCCATCGGCGGGGGTCTTTCGCTGGCGCGCCGGGGCGCGCGGTGTGGTTGCCGGAACAGGTGGAATTATACGGAGGCGCCCCCGCCGGGTCAAGGCCTGGTCGGGGTGATGTGACTTGACGCCCGGTGGGTGGTACTATACCCACACACGGCCGCGGGCTGACCCGACGGGCTCCGCTTTCAACGACCGCCGATGAGTCCCGACGTCGACGGGCGCCTGCGGCGCGGGTAAAGAGTTTCATCGAGCGGGTCGTCATCACCTGGATGCGTCGCGCTCTGGCCCCGATATCATCATGCGCAACCATACTGCCCGTTATTAGTGCGCTTATGAGTTAAGCGGCAATCGGATAGGTGAAAAATGCAAGCTCCTTTCATACTAAACTGGGGATTATCATCTGAAAACTGAACCGACGTTGAAGGGACAATGAGCCACACTTGGAACGGAGGTGCTGACAACTACCTCACGAACGGCTCCAGCTCGATATGCGCAATACGTTTTCATATCTGCTAAAGCAGTTATTAAAATGCAGTTTGCCCCCTTGAATCGAGAAGCCCGGGATGTAGGCAGGAGTGGCGACCTCCCGAAGCTCAGCGTCCGCTTGGGGTACGTCTGTTTTAGCCACCAGACATCGTGCGGACAGTGGCGATCTTCGCAGCTATCAAGCACAGAAGAACAAGCGACTGGAAAAAATGCGCTTATTCATTAACGTGTAATAATACCATGAACTAGACTAAAGAGCATACCCATTGTCACTGCCACTTTATGTCTGCTCTTAAAGTGATGGGCATTTCTGATACCAGACGCGTATTATCAGCGGAAGACAATCACAACCCCTTCAACAAGCCCGGGAGCCCCATGACCCCGGTACTGACAACCCGCCGGTAAGCCGTAGCGACAAGCACAAATAATCTCCATGGCCATCCTCTCCAAGTTGAAGAAGCTGGGCGACAACGCCAAGCGCAAATCGCCGCCCTGGCTGCTCGCCGTCGGTCGCTGGTCGCTGCGCCTGGCCGTCGGGTTGGCGATCCTGATCGTGCTCTTGATGATCGCCCTGCAACTGCCCTTCTTCAAGAACTGGGTCGCGGGCATCGTCGAGGAGCGCCTGGACGAGGCCTACGGCGCCGACTTCACCATCGGGGAGCTCAGCGGCACGATGCTGGGCGGAGCCACGCTGACGGGCTTCTCGATCGCCAATCCGCCGGGGGCTATCGAGGAAAACTTCATCTCCATCGACGAGGTCACTGTAAGCTTCAACCTCTTCGAGCTGGTCTTCGGCCATCCCGAACTGGAGGTGGCCGAGCTGACCGGCGTCGAGGTGGTCATCGAGAGCTACGGCGACGGGACGTCCAACGCCGGACTACTCTTTCCGCACAAGGATCCCAAGCGGCTGATAGGCAAGTTGTTCGACATCGACGATGTGAGACTGATCGGCGGCGAGGTACGCATCTACAACCCAGCGAGGGAGTGCTTCTCCATCGAGGAAATCCACGCCGGACTGCGCCTCCGGTTGGATGAAGGCGACGTGGATATCGACGAACTGGTGCTCCACGGCGCCCTGCCCACTTTCGAGCTGCCCGTGTTCTGGATCGATGGCGGTGTCTACATAGAGCGCGGCGGGCCGGTGCACCTCGAGGAGCTCAGTACAGCGACCCTGGGCTCCCTGATCAACGTCGACGGAACGGTTTACGGCAAACGGGGCGAGCTTGACCTGGAACTGATGGCGGCCAATCTATCACTGGATGAAGTCCGCCGGGCCCTAAACCCCGAGCTGCCCCTGGCCGGCGGCGTCGAACTCAGCGCCAAGCTCTGGGGACCCTACGAGAACCTGCGCTCCGAGATGACCCTGGCGCTCAATAACCCCAACTTGGCCGGTTACCTGCTCGACGAGCTGGTGATGGACGGAGGCTACGCCGACAAGCGGCTGCGCCTGGACAACTTCCGCCTGCGTCGCGGCGAGGGGCGCGCCGGCGGCCGGGTGGAGGTCGATTTCAGCGGTGAACGACCCGTCTTCGACGGCCGGCTGACCTTCTACGGCATCGACCCGGCCGAGTTGGCCCCCCTGGAGCTGGGCGCCCTGCCCGGCGATCTCAACGGCCGGGTACGGGTGGAGTCCCGGGAGGGCGGCGGCTACTACGCCGAAGCCGAGCTCTTCCCGGGCGATCTCGCCGGGGCGCCGATCCGCGGAGTCAAACTGGCCGGTTACGGCACCCCGCGCGATTTCCAGTTAAGCGAAGGCCTGCTGCGCGTGGCCGGAGGCCGCTTCGAGCTCAGCGGCGGGATCGACGAGGGCCGCCTCGACCTGCGGTTGAACGGCGAGGGTCTGCGGCTGAACGGCCTGGCCGGCCTGCTGGGACCTCAGACGCCCAGCGGGGTGCTGGGGCTGGACGCTTGGCTTCAGGGTACCCTGGAGCGACCCCGGTTGCGCTGCGACGTGGCCCTCTCCGACGCCGAGTACGCCGGAGCGCGCCTGGACAAGCTGCTGGCCGAGGTCCGCCTAGAGCTGCCCTGGGACGCCGGAGCCGGCCTGAAACTCAGCCTGGACGGCCGCGGGGTCACCTACGACGAGTACGCCCTCGAACGGTTGAGCTTCGACGGCGAGCTGAGCCTCGACCCGCGAACCACCGCCCGGGGCGAGCTTCACGCCCAAGGTCTGCTACTCTCCGGGACCGAGCTGGCCTCGCTGAGTCTGCGCGGCGACTACGACGACGGCACGGCGAGAGTCGAATCACTGGAACTCGAGTTCGACCCCGCGACCTCCCTGAGATATCGCGGCGAGCTGGAGCTGCGTCCCGACGGCCTGACCGTGCGAGGCGAGCAGCTCGATTTCATCCACCGCGAACTGCACGTCGAAAACGTCGCGCCCTTCACCGCCGACTACCACGACGGCGGACTGCACCTGGATCCGCTGCGCTTGACCAGCGAAGCCGGCGACGTGAAGCTGGACGGCGAGTACGACACCGGGCGCCTCAGGATAAATCTCCGGTTGACGGCCGATGGTCTCGATCTGGCTGAGCTGGAGCGTCGCACCGCCCTGATCGGAGGCGACATCGCCGGGCGCGGGCGGCTGAGCCTCGAGCTCTCCGGCGAGCTGGCCTCGCCCAGCCTGGCTCTCGAGAGCGCCTTAAACGATCTCTCCCTGGACGACTACACCGTGGCCGATATCGAAATAACCGCCGAGCTGAACGGCAAGCAGAACCTCTATGAACTAGCCGACGCCTTGGGCGGCGTCCGGCCCCTGCCGCCGGGGGGCGACGAACAGACCGGCCGAATCGTCGTCAACGCCGGCGGCCTCTCCAGCTCGGGCTACGCCGCCGAGCGCTTCGAGCTCTTCGGCGTGCTGACCCACGAAGAGCTCCGCCTGGAGCACCTGAGCCTGGTCCTCGACGGCGCCAACATCGACGCCGCTGGCCGCCTCTCCCTGACCGACCCGGACCGGCGCGTCGAGCTGGCCCTGGGCGCCTACGAGTTCCCCCTGGACAGTCTGCCCCTCCTCCCCGAGGACCTGCGTTTCGAAAACGGAACCCTGACGGCCCAAACCGTAATCGAAGGCCCTCTGGCCGACCCGCTCATCCACGGCGACCTTGAGCTCTCCGCCGACGCCCTGCACCTCGAGGAGTACAACGTCACCCTGGAAAGCCTCGCCCTGATCCTCGACGCCGACACCCGCCGGGTGGTCGTCGAGGAGTTCTCCACGAAACTGGGTGCCGGCGAAATCACCGGCGTGGGACGCTTGGAGTTCGGTGGCGGCGCCCTCGACGGACGCCTGGAGCTCACCGGACGGGAGCTCGAGCTGCGCAACGCCGCCGACCTCTTCACCGGCAACTGCGACCTCGACGTCGTCGGCGTCATCGACGGCGCTGGAACACGGATCGAAGGCGTGGTCCGTGTCAACGAGGGCGATCTCGAGCTGCCCCTGGGCTCGGGAGGCTCCCTGAAGGCCGGCAAACGGCTGCCCGACGAGGGCGGCGAATCGCCCTTCGAGCTCGACCTGCGTTTGGTGGCCGAGCGCAACCTCTGGGTGCGTTCGGAGCTGGCCGAGCTCGAGGTGGCCGCCGACCTCCAACTGACCCTGGCCGGAAACGAGCTGGTGCTGGGCGGCGAGCTGGAAACCCTGCGCGGCAGCGTCTGGTTCCTCGACAAGGCCTTCGACCTCGAACGCGGCGGCATCTCCTTCGGCCGCAAAGTGCCGCCGGACCCCGCTCTCAACCTCGAAGCATCCAGCGCCCTGCGCAGCCGCCGCCGCGACGGCTCCTCCAACGAAACCACCGTCAACGTCCTGATCGGAGGCACCCTCTCCGCCCCCACAGTGACCCTGACCAGCGAGCCCGAACTGCCCGAGGGCGATATCATCATGCTCATCGCCCTGGACATGACCTGGGAGGAGTACCAACAGATGCTGGGCGAGCAGGGCGCCGGCGGAGCCGCCGGTCACGTCGGCGGCCAGGCCGCGCTGATGCTGGCCGGCTTCATTCAGAACAAGCTGCGCCGCCTGGCTCGCGAGGCCACCGGCCTGGACACGCTCAAACTCGAGGGCGCCCTGGACACCGGCGGCGATATCGAGCGCGTCGACCTCACCGTCGGCAAGTACATCTCCCGGGACCTCTACGTCAGCTACAGCCGCGACGTCCTCTCCAGAGGCAACCAGAGCCTCTGGGTCGAGTACTTCATCAGCGACAACCTCTCCGCCGTCGGATCGACCATCGAGGAAGAGGGCGAGATGAGCTACCAGCTCAATCTCAAGTGGAAGATCAAGTACTAGGCCGAAAGCCCGAACGCCCCCGTGCTATAATCGACACCGACCCTGGCGACCCCGGCGACGCCGAACACGCGCGCCGTAATCCCCGCGACGGCTTTGGCACGTTTCTTGCTATCCCGTTCGCCGGAGGCTCGGCCCGGCCCGGGCTCTGGATTTCGGCGGGCGCCGGGGATCGTTGAGCGGCTTTGCAAGAAACGTGCCAAAGCCGAGGGTGCGGTCCGGCCGAAGAGTCGAATAGCCGATGCCCCGTCGCCGGGGTCTCCTGACCGGTAAGGATTCATCAGCGATCCTGGAGGGTGCCGCCTGGCAAGTTGTTCAAGGCAACCCTCGCTCGGGATTCAACTCCGAAGAACCCCCGGGGGTCGTCTCATCCAAACATTGTTTTTGGCGGAGCATACGATTCTGGAACGACCGGCTTTCCGTCGACCCTTTATCAGCAAGTGATGACATGCTTGATGGAGCGAGGGGCGGACAACGCGTCCGCACGCCCCCGCGGTTAATCGCAGATAAGTGGTTGGGATCACTTTACTGTTACGGACCATGGTGTTACGAAGTAACGTTCAGATATATGCAGTCAACAGGCAATCAGGTTTGCACATCGAGCGAGCTGTTTGTGGCAGGTAAGTGGATTACCACATTCTTAGGGTTCCCCAATCGACGTCACGAATATCTAAAACCTCCTGCTTGACTCCATTGGCCTCGATGACGGCGCTTATCTACTAAGCGATATATTAATATCCATATAGAATGGTTTAACAACGAGGGATTAAGGTTGCAGGTTAAACTCTATTCGGCATAGCCTCGTACCGGCCGCTTTTTCGAGGTGGATCGGTATTCCAAGTAGCAGGTAGCTGGTCCGGGATCGTGTGTGATGACAGGTCGTTTTAATTATGTGCTAATGAATCTTTATATGCGTTTTCGGCCTGGAGGAGCTATCCGTCTCAGTCTTTGATCTTACAACCCAAGCCTCCCGGAGCATCCCCAGGCAGCAAGGCGGGTTGCTGACAATCCGCCGTTGTCCGAGCCTACGCTCCGGCGAACTTGCGAGCAATCAAGCCATCTGATCGCCAACCCGTCTTCCCGCCCACCGCGAGGTATCCATGAGGAACAAACCCATCGCCCTGACCGTCCTGACGACCTTGCTGAGCCTGCTGATTCTCGTCTCCGGTTGCGGCCCCGACAAGCCCGTCGATCCCGACGGGCCGGATACGGTCGACGGAGTCGAGGTCCATCGTTGGACGCCCCCGGAAGGAGAAACCGTGCCCACCCCCGAAGTCGACACCCCCGTGGTCGTACTGGAGACCGAGAAGGGCGAGATCGCCCTGCGCCTCTACCCGGACCGCGCCCCCGTCACCTGTGAGAACATCATGAACCTGGTCAAGGAGGGCTTCTACGACGGTCTGACCTTCCACCGCGTCGAGGGCGCGCTGATCCAGGGCGGCGATCCCAACGGCGACGGCACCGGCGGTCCCGGCTATACCATCCCCTTCGAGGACTCCGGGGTCAACCACTACGTCGGCGCGGTGGGCATGGCCCGGCGCACGCACCCGGACACGGCGGGCAGCCAGTTCTACATCTGCAAGGTCGAGCTGCCCTCGCTCAACCGCCAGTACTGCGTCTTCGGTCAGGTCATCGCCGGTCAGGACGTCGTCGACGCCATCGAGATCGGCGATGTTATCGAGAAGGCCGCGCTGACCACCTACGGCGACTACGCAGAGTAGGAGAGATCGTGAACGTTCTCGTCACCGGCGGCGCCGGCTTCATCGGCAGTCACATCGCCGACCACTTCCAGGCCCGGGGAGATCGGGTGCTGGTGGTCGATAATCTCTACTCGGGCTACCGGCGCAACCTGGACCCGGCCTGGGAGTTCCGCGAGCTGGACATCGTCGATGACGGCCTGGCCGGGGTCTTCGCCGAGTATCAACCCGAGCTGGTCGTCCACGCCGCCGCCCAGGTGCGGGTGCGTTGCGAAGACCACCTCCTTGATGCGCGGTGCAACGTGCTGGGCTCGCTCAACGTCATCCACAACGCCGCCGAGACCGGGGTCGGGCGCATCGTCTACCTCTCCTCGGGCGGAGCGATCTACGGCGAGCCCGAGTACTTGCCCTGCGACGAGGCCCACCCGGTGAAACCTCTGTCGGCTTACGGCCTCACCAAGTACACCCCGGAGCACTACCTGCGGCTTTACGCCCTCGATCAGGGCCTGGACTACGTGGTGCTGCGCCCGGGCAACGTTTACGGCCCCCGGCAGGACCAGCGCGGCGAGGCCGGTGTCTGCGCCATCTTCACCGGGATGATGCTCGAGGGTCGCGCGCCGACGATCAACGGCTCCGGCGAGAACACCCGGGATTACGTCTACGTGGGCGACGTGGTCGAAGCGGTGGCGGCGGCAGCCGTGGCCGACCTCTCCACGGCGGCTCCCGACGACGAGACGTCCCGGGTCTTCAACGTCGGCACCGGCATCGAGACCAGCGTCAAGACCATCTACCGTGAGTTGGCCGCCCTGACCGGCTTCCGCGGCCAACCCGACCACGCCCCGGAACCCCTGGAGGTCCGGCGCATCGCTCTGAACTACGCTCGCATCCGCGCCGCCCTGGGCTGGGTGCCCCGGATCGGACTCTCCGAGGGCCTGCGCCGCCTGGTCGCCTGGACCCAGAGCGGCAGGGAGCGCTGAATCAGCGCAAGTATCGGTTGCGGGAACACCGTCTCGACGTTCGCCCTTGGTCCGAGGCTGCCTGCGGCCCTTACCAGGCCGCTCGCCTTCGCCGGGCCGAAACCGATACTCGGCCGCCCAATCAACTGGTTTACCAACACTCGAAGCAGTTTGTCAAAGCGCAGGCAACCACGGAACCGAGCATGCCCCGCGAGTCGAAACAGCCCCCGAGCGCCGCCGACGGCCGCATCCTGGTCGTCGAGGACGAGAACAACCTGCGCCTGGCCCTCACCAGGGGCCTGAGCGGCGGCGGCCGCCGGGTGACCGGCGTGGGCTCCCTGGGCGAGGCCCGCGAGGCCCTGCGCATCCGAGAGCCCGACCTGCTGCTGCTGGACCTGCGTCTGCCCGACGGCCACGGCTTCGAGCTTCTCGAGGAGCTGCGCCGGGAGCGTCCGGGGCTACCCGTGATCATCCTCACCGCCTACGGCGACGTGGCCACGGCTGTCAAGGCGATGCGTCTGGGAGCGGCCGACTTCCTCGAAAAGCCCTTCGAGCTCGAGGTTGTCATCTTCACCGTTGAGCGCCGGCTCGAGGCCGTGCGGCTGCGTCGCGAGGTTGTCGAGCTGCGCGAGCGCCTGGGCGCCGGCGAGCCTCTGGGCGACGCACCGGCCTGGCGCGGCACCGTCGAAACGGTCCGCCGGGTGGCGCCGACCTCGGCCCCGTTGCTGCTCACCGGCGAGTCGGGCACGGGCAAAGAGGTGCTGGCCCGCTACCTCCACGGCCTCTCCGGGCGACGGGGACCCTTCGTCCCCGTCCACGCCGCCGCCCTGCCGGCGGAGCTGCTGGAAAGCGAGCTCTTCGGTCACGCCAAGGGGGCCTTCTCCGGGGCGGTGCGCGACAAGGTCGGCCTGATCGAGGCGGCCGACGGCGGGACCCTATTCCTCGACGAGATCGGCGAGCTGCCGGCGGCGGTGCAGGTCAAGCTGCTGCGCGTCCTCCAGGAGGGCCGGGTCACCCGGCTGGGCGAGACGCGGGAGCGCGAACTGGATCTGCGCCTGGCCGCGGCGACCAACCGTGACCTCGAGGCCGCCGTCGCCGCCGGGGAGTTCCGCGAGGACCTCTACTACCGCCTGGCGGTGATCACTCTGGAGCTGCCGCCGCTGCGCGAGCGCCCCGGCGACGTCGAGCTGCTGGCGGCTCATTTCCTGGCCCGGGCCGCCGCCGCCGAAGGGCTGCCGCCCAAGCGCCTCTCCCCCGCCGCCGCCCGTCGCCTGGCCGCCGCGGAATGGCCGGGCAACGTCCGCGAGCTGGACAACCTCTGCCGTCGCCTGGTGATCCTGGCTCCCGGGCAAACGATCGAGGAGGCGGATCTCCCCGCGCGCTACCGCGCCGCCGCCCCTCCCGTCGACGACTGGCCTCCGTCGCCGCCGCCGGGCGTCGAGCTCACCCCGGCCGTCGAGCGCCTGGAGCGCCTGCTGCTCCGCCGGGCCCTCGAGGACGCCGGGGGCGTGGCTCAGGAAGCCGCCCGCCACCTGGGCATCGGCCGCGGGGCCATCCAGTACAAGCTGAAGAAGTACGGTCTGGAACCCGACGCAGGATAGACTGCGCGCTGCATGTCTAGTTAGATCAAGCAATTGTAAAGCAAGCTCGACTCGGGGCTCCCGGAAACGCAGCATTTGCTGCGTCCGGGAGCCCTTTTCATGGCGCACGTACACTCTGGTTACTCGTAAAGCGTTGTCCGGCAGCGTTTGGCACACATATTGCATTGTAATCGGGGCGAAAGGAGAACCATCATGCTGCTGCTGTTCATCGCCGCCATCGTCCCTCTGCTGGCCGTCATCACGGCCCTGGCCGTCCGCCGTCGGCGCGAGGGACCCCGCCTGCTCTGCCCGGCCTGCGGCGGAGCCGTCGAGCGGGACTTCAACGCCTGCCCGGCCTGCGGCACCCGGTTGCGGTTGAGCTGCCCGGTCTGCGGCGAGCCCGTCCGCGCTCTCTGGCGGGCCTGTCCCCACTGCGGAACACACCTCGAGGAGGACCCCCGATGAAGCGCAAACCCCTGTTGATTGTCGCCGCCGCAACGGGTCTGGCGGCCATCATCCTCGGCTTCCTCTTCCTCTTCGACGGCCTGCACCACGTCACCGACGGAACGCCGCCTCCCCCGCGACACGGCGCCCGGCCCCCCGAAGCCGGTCGGGAGCTCCAGCCGCCCCCCTGGGCCGGCGAGAACGCCGACGAGCTCCTGCTGCTGCGCCGCGAGGTGATGAGCGAGCTGACTCCCCGGGAGCGCTTCCGCGTGATGGAGCTGCTGCACACGCTTAACCCGCAGGAGCGCCGCGAGCTCTTCGGCGAACTCGTCAAGCTGGAGCACGGCGCACGGGGCGAGCACCTGCGCGAGCTGCTGAGCGAGCGCCCCCGACCCGGCGGGATCCGCGTCTGGCCCCTGGCGCTGATCCTGATCGGCTCCACCGGCGGCGCCCTGGCCCTCTACTCCCTGCTCTCCCGACCCAACGGCGGCGGTGGACCCAAGGGAACGAACTGCCCCCACTGCGGGCGTCCCGTCGAGGACGACTGGCGCTTCTGCCCCTACTGCACCGAACCGCTGCGTTCCAGAGGAAACGAACACCAAGGAGATGAGCATGACACCCCCGAGTAAGGCCGCCGCGCAAGAAGAAAACGCCTGGGGGTGTCGCGGCGCGCGGATCTTCCCCGAACGCTTCCTGCCCAAGCTGCTGCGCGGCTCCACTCAAACTCCGGCCCGACCGCCGACGGACCATCATGAACCGACCACGAGTTGACAACCGATGCTTCCCGACCCACCCCAAGGACGGCACCCCGATGCTCAAGCTGATCAAAAAGATGCCCCTGACCACCCTGGGCCTGATGCTCAGCCTGCTGATCGCCCTGCACTACCTGAGTGCCTGAGTAGCCGAGAACCGACCAGCGTTTAACGCGCTTGAACCCCCGAAAGGAACCCCAATGAAACACCGCCTGACAACCGCCCTGCTGATCGTCACCGCGCTGGCGCTGCCCCTGACCGCCGCCGGCTGGGGCGGAGGAGCCGCCGAGGACGGCATCAACCACGAGCTGCAACTGCTGCGCGACCTCGACGCCGAGCAACGCGCGGCCCTCGACGAGCTGCGCGACGAACACCGAGCGGCGATCGACGACGGCCAGAACGAACTGCGCGCCCTCTGCGCCGCCGGGGAACGCAACTCCCCCCGCGCTCGTGAGCTGCGCCGAACCATCGAGAACCTTCACGCCGATTATCTCGCCCGGGCCCGAGAAATACTCACCACCGAGCAGCTCTCCCGGCTGGCCGAGCTGGACCCGAAGAACCCCCTGGTAACCGGAGAGCCTCGCCGGATCGAACCGGAACGCCCCCACGGCTCCGACAGGCGCTCCACCTCCCGCTAACGCCGACACGCCAACATCCACGGGGTGCAAACAACGACTCCGAAAAACCGAAGCGGTAGTTCGACAGACAACCACCCATCAAGGAGCATCATGAAACGCCTACCCCTCATCGCCGCCGTCATCGGCGTGCTGACCCTCTCCATCGTCGCCGTCGCCCAGGGACCCGAGGCCGGTCGCTGCCCCGAGGGCGGCTGCACCGGCGGCCTGGCCTGCCTGCCCGACATCACCGCCGAGCAGCTCGAAGAGATCCAGGCCCTGCGCGAAGAGATGAAAGACTCCACCGAGGACCTGCGCGACGAGATCCGCGAGGCCCGCGAGAGTCTGCGCGAGCTGATGGACGACCCCGAGCCCGACATAGCCGCCGTGCGCGGCGCCAAGGAGCGCCTCGACGGCCTCGAAACCGAGATGCTGATCAGCATACTCGAGCACCGCAGCGAGGTCCGCTCCAGGCTGACCGCCGAGCAGCGGGTATTTTTCGATGAGATGCATCACGGCATGCCCGGCGGCCGCGGCGGTCATCACGGTGGCGGCCCCGGCATGGGCGGTCCCGGTCCCGAAGGCGCCGGACCCGGCCCCCAGGGTCCCGGCCCCGAAGGACGCTAAATCCGCCCCCGCGCCGGCGGCGGTCGATCCTCCCTCCCTCAACCACGACCCCGCCGGCGCCCCCCTCCGGGGGCAACTAAGTATGAACGAGACGGCCCGCCGGCCGTCTCGTTCTTTACCACTCATCTGCAGGTAAGCACCGCCCGAGCTCGGCAAAGGCCCACCGGCCCGGGCCGCCCCTCGCCAATCGAAAGGGTAGGCGTTGGCACGTTTCTTGCAGCAGGGCGGGGACGCCGACTGGGCAAAACCGGCATCGGCCTCCGCAAGAAACGTGCCAACGCCGGGCCGGGCGGGGAGTATCCGCGGAGTCCGCTTTGCCGAGCTCGGCTCTGCCGCGCGGAGACGTGCGGTGCTAACCAGGGGTTGTTAATAGATAGGTTTCAACGCCTGGAAGTGGAAAGAGCCGCAAATGCCACCATACGCCAGGCAGCGCTTAGTTTATCCTGCCGCAGTTGCTCTTCTCCAGGCTGCCTGGTGGGATCGCTGGTCTGCCCCCCTTGATGCCCGCTCTGCTGATTGGGCTTGATGGATCGAGGCTCGGAAAGGAGTAAAAACCGAACGGGATATCATGATCAGCCTCGCCCCTCATGCAAAATCACTCACTATTCAGGTGAGCTTTCAGAGGG
>WJMB01000021.1 GCA_014728185.1 Candidatus Coatesiibacteriota bacterium | reverse complement strand
GCGCAGCACACTCCGCAAGAAACGTGCCAACGCCTCGCACCGTGGCGTGGTGCGCGTGGATTGCCCCGACGACGCACCGCAAAGGTCTCCCGGGACGGCGACCGCGCGACGACGGCTGAGCACTCGATGAAGCATCGGCCTTCCGCCAAGTTCTTCACGGGTGCGCCGTCAAGCACAATGAGTCGGAAGCCTGTCAGAAGGCGGCTGAGAAGGGCTGCTGACTGAGTGTAGCGGAAGCTCCCACGCTGGCCTAACGCGAACCGGATATCAGATTGTGGGATCGTCTACCGTGTTCGGGTCAAATCAGGTTGATTGGGAACGGTTACCCAGTTGCTCACCGTCCCACGACACCCCTTTCTACCATCCTCCAATTCCGCATGAAGTTATCAATTGTTAACACTGCACTTAGATGTATGCAAATGCTGCTGCCAAGGCATATATGAGTTCATTGCTCTAAAGCCGGCCGCACTTCGCATATCTTCTTGTATCCATACTTTGTGACCGGTAGATGCTGATCATCGCTAGTACTATCAAGTACTGGCAAGTACTGTCGACAGGTTGCAATCTCGTTCCCGTCCAGCAAAGAAGAGGACGAAAGACACATGAACAAGCCGACTTACACCTCAGCACTCGAACCGATGCCGGCGGCCCGATGACCATCTGGGGCAAGTTCGGCGCGCTGTGGCGCCTGGCCCGACCGGGAAACGTGTCGCTGATCGTCGTCGCGGTCTTCGTCGGCGGCGTGTTGGCGATACCCCCAGGAGCCTGCCCGTTGGCCGGTATCGGTGGTCTCTTCTGGACGATCCTCCCCGCGGCCCTGGCCCTGGGGCTGGTCGCCGCCGGCGGTTACGCCCTCAACGACCGCTGCGATCTGGTCATCGACCGCGTCAACCGACCCGGTCGCCCCCTGCCCGCCGGCGAGCTCTCGCCGGGCTCGGCGACGCTCTTCGCGGTGCTCTGCTGGGCGGTGGCGGGCGGACTGGCCTGGCTGGGACCCACTTCGGGATTGTGGATCGTCGGCTTCTGCATCGTCCTCTCCCTGGTCTACGCCCTCTGGCTCAAACCCACCGGCCTGCCCGGCAATCTGGCAGTGGCCCTGATGACCTCGCTGGCCCTGGCCTACGGCGCCCTGGGCGCCGGGAACCTCCCCACCGTGCTGCCCATCGCCGCCCTGGCCTTCCTGGTCAACCTGGCCCGCGAACTCTACAAGGATGTCGAGGACCTGCCCGGCGACCGCGAGGCCGGTGCGCGCACCCTGGCGGTGCGCCTGGGCGCCCGGCTGACCCGGCTGATCGCCTCCGCCGTGGCCTTCGCCGTCACCCCGGCCCTGGTCACCTTCTTTCTGGTCGGCGACATCGGTTGGCTCGACGCCCTGGCCCTGGGCGCGGGTTTGGCCCTGCCGCTGCTGTTCATCGGCGTTTACGGTCTGGGCAAACCAACAGCCGCGGGAAAGGTCCAGCGCTGGCTCAAGGAAGCCATGCTCTACGGTCTGAGCGCCCTGCTGCTGGGGCGGGCCGTCTACCGCCTCTGGACCGCCGGCCTGCTAGGTTGAATGACTCTTCGCAGACCGACCGGACGCAGTCAACCCCGCCCAGGCCCGGCGTTGGCACGTTTCTTGCGCAGTCGAGGTGTCGGACGGGTCCAGGCCCCCCGATTTCCGCAAGAAACGTGCCAACGCCTAGACCATCAACGACGTTTGGTATCCAGGCAAAGGTCGGAGTTGGGATCGGGGCGTTATCGGGGATTGCCGCTGAATGGAGAAACGGGACCTCGGCGGTCCCGTTTCGTTTGGTTCACGGCAAGCGAAGTGCTGTTCCGTCGGTTAGTTATCGGCCTTCAGGGCGCCCCAGGAGGTTTCGACAACCTCGCTGCCCGTGGTGCTGAAGGTCCAGGTAACCGGCGCGGTGGTGGCGTTGCCCAGGGTGTCGGCCAGTCCGGCGGCCACGGTGCAGGTGTAATCTCCGGTGGGCAGATCGGCGTCCGGGGTGAAGGTGCAGACAACGTCCTGGGGATTGGAGTCGTTGACGTTCAAGGTGCCGGATATCTCGCCGGCGCTTCGCGGGGCGGCGCTGAGGTTGTTGTCCCGGGAAACGGGCTGGACCCCGCCGCCTCCGCCGCCGCCTCCGTCGTCACCGGCAAGAGTGAAGGCGATGGTGCTCGAATCAACGGCGGTGGCGTCGTAGCAGTGGAAGACCACATTCGTACCACCGGGAACATCGGAGGATCCGGGAGCCGGAGACTGAGAGCCGACGGTGGGCGCATCGGTGTCGGCGGGGTCGCCGAGGACCTCGAAGCCCCAGACACTGTCGGCCAGGCGGGTGTTGCCGCCCTGGGATTCCTCGACCTCGATACTCCAGAACCAGTTGCCGATATCGAAGGAACCGAACACGACCTCGAGGGAGGTGCCCGGTCCGGCGTCGACTTCACGGGCGCCGGTGAGCTCTTCGTTATCGGCCAGCAGCAGAGTATAGGTCAGGTCACCGGAGCCGCTGTAATCGGACTCGGACCAACTGAACGTCGTCGGAACGCCGATCTCGATCTGGGCGCCGTCGGCCGGAGTGAGCAGATCGAAAGCGCCGAGCTGGCTCTCGACCAACAACTGATCGATGAAGCGGACACCCAGCAGGTCGGTCAGGTCGGGTTGGTTGAAGAGGTAGAGGGCGGCCTCGCTGCCGTCCTGATTCTCGATTCCGACGGTGGCGCTGGCGCCGTAGTCGCGCCAGGAATCGCCCACGGTGTCATAGTAGTGTATCTCGACGCGGTTGTTATATCCCTCGCCCTCGGAAGAGTAGAGAACTACCTGGATCTGGAGTTGATCCTCGTGGGCCTCATCGGCGAAGTACATCTTGCGGAAGGTGATGGCCAGACCGTCGAGTTCATACTTCTCGACATTGTCGATGAAGATCTTCTCAGCGTAGAGATCGTCCCAGAAAGCGGCGATGATCCCGTTGGGCGCGTCGGGGTTGGGCAGGTTCTGGTTGACCGGTTCGTCCATGGCCTCTTCGCTGAAGCCGATGATGCCGTTGGAGCTGATGTAGATGGTGCTGCCCGACGGGTAGTCCTGGCCGCAGAAGCGGAAATCGAAGGGCAGTGTGGTCGTCCAGTACTCGTTGTCGCCGGTCCAACTCTGAGAACCGAAGGGACGGAAAAAGGTATAGCGGAATGGCGGATCCACATCTTCGGTCGAGTCGTAGAAGGCGTAGCCTGCGCCAGAACCTTGAATGATGGGCTCGTAGGCGTCCAGGTGGAGTTGATGCGACGGTGCGTCGCCGGCCTGGACGGCGATGGCTTCCAACCCGAAAGCCACGCAGCTCAGAGATAAAAAGAGCAGAATGATCCGTTTAGTCATACTGGAACTCCTTGTGCTGATGATATGACGAAAACAAGGCCTTGAAGCGGCTCTAGCGGCAATCATGATGATCCAGGGACCCGAAGAGGAGAAACACGAGGGGTCAGCCACTTTTCAAACTTACAGATAACTTCCCGCTTGTCAAGCGACTCGGGGGGGAACAGGGCTACCAACCTGAACGCTTGATGGATTAAAGTGCGTGGTCGGAGCAGGGAACCCGTCCAGCAAAAGGTCCAGCAAAACGTCCAGCAAAACGTCCAGCAAAACGCCTAACAACGCGCACAAGTAACGATTCACGTGAAGCCCCTGGCGGCGAGCAAGCCAGTCTGTAACGCCGGCTAACTAGACGCTGGAAGACCGCAACAGATTGGTGGGGCCATCAAAACAATCCGGATTTACATCTGTGCCGTTGAGAGCCGCTACGAATGCTTAGCTCTGGATTCTCGCCCTGCTGACGGCGCCGACTCGACCCAGCGAAGTCCAGGTCTGTTGCCGCAAATCGATCACCGAGATGTGACAGCCATTGAACAAGAGATCATGTACCCTGTTCGGAGTGGATCGTGGTTGCGGCCTACGGATAATGAACGATTTAAACCAGGTCTATCTAATAGTTAAGGAATAGTTAAGGGATAGTTTTCGATAAATGAACATATTATATCAGAATAAACTTCAAAAGGCATCACACACGACCTCGGACCAGCCAACGTCAACTCGAAACACCGATCCACCTCGAAAAAAGCTGCTGATACGAGGCTTTGCCGAATGATACTTGGCCTGCAACCTTGACCCCTCGGCGCCTGTTAGTTATATATGCATGATAATAAAACGCTTAGGATTGATGTACCGTCATCCAAGCCCATTGCTCCAGGCAGTTGATAATGGAGCGTCATGACGTCGCTACGGGCATCCTGGGAATGTGAAAATCCACGTACCGCCACAAGCAGCTCGCTCGATGTGCACACCTGATTGCCCAATGACTGCTTGTATCAGAACGATATCCAGTAACACCATGGTCCGTGACCATTAGGTGATCCCCTTCAAAAAATAACAGTTAGCAGATTGTATAGAATGCACTCTGCAAACCTGCTTGTTGCAGATCGGAAGGATATCACCTATTCCGGTTGCACGCCTGCACGATTCGGAGTTGCTTGATCGACTTCGCTGCTTTCCCTGCTCCGACAACATCAGTTAAGGTCGAAGCTATATCCTATCATATAGTTGTCAGGCATTATGTGACGGTTTGGCCCAGCATGATTAGGCGGTAAGCTGAAGCATGCTTGCCAGAGTCTCGTATCAGCCTTTTCTTGGTTGGTCCGACTACGTGTGTGATGCCAAAGTAAAATGTGGCGGCGACCAAGGGGACCTCCGTGGACAATCCACCCTTACGTCAGCTCACCTTCGACATACATCCAACAGCCAATAAGCTCATAAGCGCTGTGGTAACAAATAATAAGAGCCGGCTTGCTGAATCGGGGAGTAAAGCGCGGCACATCGGCACGGTGAGCAACGACCCGGCAACCCGCTCCCAACCCGCCTGATTTGGTCCGCTCAGGTTACATGATGCCAAACCCAATTTATAAACCGCCCCGAGCGCGCCGGGACGGTGTGGATCTGCGTGTAAACTTTCGTATCAATCCTCGTGGAAGCTCAGTTCGAGGCCGCGCTCGGCCAGGCCCGCCAGGATGGGCCGCGGCGGAAGGTGCTCCGGGGTCTGGGCGCCGGGAACGCTGATCTCCCCACGGGCCAGCAACTGGGCGGTGACGGCGACGGGGAAGCCGGTGCAGCGCATCATCGCCGAGAGGCCGCCCACGGCGTCGGCGTAGTCCAGCAGCTCGACCCGCAACGCGCCGTCGGGGCCGCGGAAGCGGGCCGTCAGGACGACCAGGTCTTCACCGACGGGGGCCAGCCGGCGGGCGATACGCTCCTCGAGGAGGTCGCGGGGCCGGACGCGGCAGCCGCCGAGTTCGACGGGCTCTTCATCGTCGAGGCCCAGCTCGAAGAGCGCCCGCACCAGGCGGGCGTGACCCGGGTAGCGCAGGGTCTTGTACTCCAGGGTCCGCACCCGGCCGGCGTAAGTGGCGGGCAGCGTCGAAGACCCCCCCGAGGTGTGAAAGGCCTCGAGCTCACCGAGAACGGGATGCTCGAGCCTCTCGACCTCGCTCAGCGATTCGACGCTGCGCGGCTCATTCTCGCGCAGCACCAAACAGGGCTCCCGATACTCGTTGATCAATCCCGTGGCCGAGAAGACCGCCTCGTAGCGCCACTCCCCCCGGGGGTCGCGCGGCAGTCCACCGACGTAGAGCCGGGCCTCGTCGAGGCCGCCCAGGCGCTCGAAGGCCGACCGGGTCAGGACGTTGACCAAACCCGGAGCCAGTCCCATGTCGGGAACCAGGGTCACCCCGGCCCGCCGGGCGTCGTCGTCCAGGGCCAGCTCCCGCGCGACGGCGTCGTTGTTGCCGCCCATGTCGATGAAGTGGCAGCCGGCGTCGACGGCCGCCCGGGCCAGAGCGGGATTGAAGCGGTAGGAGACGGCGCTGACCAGAACCGCGCAACCGGTGGCGAAGTCGCGCACGGCGGCGGTATCGGCGGCGTTCAGCTCCCGGGGATTCACCCGGGAGTCCTCGAGCTCGGCGGACAGTCGGGTCAGGCGTTCGGGATCGGCGTCGGCCAGGCGCAGCTCGACCAGGTCGGCCTGGCCCAGGCAGTCCAGAGCGACGGCGCGGCCCATCTTTCCGCAGCCGCAGAGGGCGATGCGCATCAACACTCCATCCTGGGCTGTTGCGGTTCACAGCCGCTGTTCATCAACGCTAGATGAGGCTGAATACAGGGAAGTGCCAACCAAGTCCCTTATCAGTCGTTGCTTAGGTCTGATATGGCGATTCGACCCACATCGAAATCATTCAGTGCCAATTGGGATACCAATCGGCTATGAGCGGACACGTCCTCGCGCATCAGCGTCCTGCCGGTTGCAAGGCGACGCCCATCCGCCCAGCCAGCGGCTCGAACAACCACCCGCATCGAGCAAGGCAACCCGAGCGGTTGATCACCAGTCCTTCATATCATCAAGCGGCCTCTAGGCCGCCCGTAATGCGAATCTGACAAGATCGTAAGGCTTCATCGTTGTTCTATCCCGGCCCCTAAACACCGCGCAGCTTGTGCGTGACCACGTTCTCGAAGATATCCTCTCGCTCGTCCAGCCCGTCCGGGGTCTGTTCGTTGTAGGCGGCCCGGGCCTGCTCGACCTGATCGTTGAAGAGGGAAAGAACCATGCCCATCTGGCGGGCCTGCTCGAGCTGCTCGGGATCGACGGTGGCCAACAGCTCGTCGATCAGCTTCTCGGCCAGGGCCTGGGCTTCTTCGGGGGTGTCGATGGCCATGCTTTCCTCCTGACGGGACTCGATACGGCTCAAGCGAGTATCCTAGGGCGCTGAGGGCTGGTGGGTTCGAGTCGGCTTGACTGAAGCGGATCGTCCGGCAGATTACGCGTTCCTGGGACGCCCCGAATCGGACGACGACGGGAGCCGAAGGGACGTCTCCAGCTTCCAACAATGATATGCAACAACCCCTCACCATACAAGATAGCGGTTCAGCCGTTATCGGTCAAGTTCGGGGTGGGCTTTTTAGACGCTTCTCGCGGCGACGGCGCAGCTTTACCAGCCAGCGCCCGATGGGTCCTTCCCGGGTGAAGAAGCGCAGCACCGCCGAGACCACCCCACGGCTGGAGATGCCGATATCGTTGACGGCGCGGTAGATGAACAGCACCCCCAGGCCCAGGAAGACCAGGTTGGGCAGCCACATGGCCAGCCAGGGATGCAGCACGCCGCGATCACCCAGGGCCTCGCCGGCCACCAGGCAGATCCAGTAGAAGATGAAGAAGCCGATCGAGGTTACGAAGCCGATCCCCTTGCCCTTGCGGCGGATCATCACGCCCAGGGGGGCGCCGACCAGCACGAAGCTGATGCAGGCGAAGGAGATGGAGAACTTTTTGGCGATCTCCAGATCGTACTTGTTGATCTGCCCCTGGAGGGTGCGGCCCCGGGTGGCCAGGTAGCGCTCCTCCCGGGCGACCAGCTCGGCCGGGGTCAGCGTCCGCTCGGCGTCGTCCCGCGGGTTGACCGAGGGAGAGAAGACCCCGGTCGGGTCGAGGAGGGGTTCGGAATCGACCTCGCGCTCCTCGTCGTCGGTTTCAGCGCCGCCATTGCCTGACGCCTCATCTTCGTCCTCCGTCGGGCGGGGCGACTCGCCCAAAATCGCCAGGTGCTGCTCGAGGGGGTCGATGTAACGCGAGTCGCCGGAAGCCTCTCCGGCGGGGGAATCCGCCTCCCGCTCCGGCGCCGGTCGCTGTTCGAAGTCGGCGCCGATCTCGGCCCCGCGACCCTCCTCGAGGCTGCCCGGCACGCTGAGCTCCTCGACGGGCTCGCGGTCGGAGAAGTCGAGCCGGGGCGGCCCGGTCTGCTTCTCACCGGACTCGCCGAAGTTGATCGGCTCGACCGGACCGCGCAGGTTGTACATCCGCCGGACCTCCTCCGGCGTATAGCCCCCGAAGGCCAAACGCAGCGCCTCCAGCAGCTTGTGGCGCTCCCGGGGCTCCCTGCCCATCTCCAGCTCCCGCTTGCGGATCTCGGCGGCCTTGAAGAGGATCGCCCGGTCCGTCTCGAACTCGTAAACCTTGTCCTGCATCATCGCCACCGTCATCTCGCGGTCGGAGCGCAACAGCCGCTCCTCGCGCTTGAGCTCGGTGTCGGCGTCGATCTCGATGGTGTAATCATCGAAGTTGAGAATGCGGAAACCCGCACTGCCCGGCGGGCGGATCTGTATCTCGCCCTCCTCCAGGTAGAGCCGGATCACCCCGCCCACGCCGGTCTCGATATGCCCCCGCGCCGCCGTGACGATCTTCTCCAATCGACCGCCTCGGGGCATGTTGATTCGCACACCGGACATCTCCATGGTGCGGTCGTCGAGATCCTCGATATAGATCAGGTAACCCGGGAAGTCGTTGATAAACACCCCGGCGCGCAGGTTGATGTCGGGGCGCTTGTTCTGGATGTCGTAGAGCAGGTTCTTGAACTGATGATTCGCCTCGGGCAGCACCTGGTCATTGAAGAGGAACATCCCCACCGCGAAGATCACCGCCATGACGATGCTGGGGACCATCAGCTTGAGGAAGCTGGTCCCCGTGGCCTTCATCGCCGTGACCTCGGAGTCCGCCGAGAGACGCCCGAAGGCCATCAGCGTGCCGACCATCAGGGCCATCGGCACATCGTAGGCCAGCACCGCCGGCAGGTAGAGCACGAAAAGCTCCAGCGCGTACTTCCCCGGCACACCCTTGGTCAGGATCAGCTCCATCATCCGGAACACCTGACCCAGCAACAGCACCAGCGTGGTCACCACCAGGGCGAACAGAAACGGCCCCGCATGCTCGCGCAGGATATAGCCGTAGAGCTTCCAGGGGATCGTGAATCCCCGCCGCTCGAGACTGGTGTTCGTCGGTTCGCTCATCGTTTATCAATCGGGTGGAAGGCGCCGGTCCCCCGCCGCAGAATCCCTCCGGCAACTACGCCGCCTCCGGCGGCTTTGGCACGTTTCTTGCAAAGCCATTCCCCACCGCCACTGCCCGCGAAAGCTAAACGGCCCTCAACGGGTGACGGCGCGGGGGGCGCATAGCAAGAAACGTGCCAAAGCCACGCGCCGGATTCCAGCAAAGGTGTCGTTGGCCGAAGACTAGGCGGCGGGGGACCGGCGTCGGGCTCAGGCCAGGGTGCGGGCAAGGCCGACGCCGGTGAAGACCGCCGCCAGGCCCAGGGCGTTCTGGAGCATAATGAAGCCGCCGGCGGCCAGCCAGCTCTCGCCCTGGCCCAGGCGCAGGGTTTCCAGGATGATGGCCGAGAAGGTGGTGAAAGCGCCGAAGAAGCCGATGAGGACGACCTGGGCGGTATGGGGGTCCCACTGCCAACGCCGCTGGGCCAGCTCGACGACGAGACCGGCCAGAAAGCAGCCGATGAGGTTGACCAGAATAGTCGGCCAGGCGAAGCGCCCGCTGCTCTGACGCTCGAAGAGCAGGGTCAGGGAGAAACGGGCCAGGGTGCCGACGCCGCCGGAGAGGCCCACCAGAAGAAGCTTGCCGCCGATCTGCACGCGGTACCTCGTTGGTGTTGGGTCGAAGGTGGTTGATGAAACGGTATCAACGACGTACGTTTGTTCTTGCCGTGAATGATGACGGATCGGGGATCAACCAGCGGTGTCGTGCAATGTCCGGAGCGCTTGCATTGTGACTGGGTGAAGCTGTTTGAGTCGGTGTGGACTCTTGTGATACTAGCATTTGCCCTAGCTGCACTCGATGGTGTCGGTCAAACGTATTTCGGAACAGCTTCTTGGCTCGCATATCCCGCCCGGACCGGATTGTGATTGTAACATCCTGATAATAAACGTGTTTATCCTCATATGCCTGTCAGAAGCAGTCGGTCAAAATCGGCAGCTGTTGCAGGCGCGATCTGTGGCAAATCTAGCTATCAGCACACTTGAATATGGCCTGAAAATGCTGTGCTGAATGATGTTAAGTGAATTAACAACAAGAACAAGAGTGTGCCATTTTTTTGACTATCAAGGGAGTAATGCCGGATGGGCGCTGAAGGCCCGGTAAACCGCTCAGAATCAGCCTGATTATATATCCGCACAGGTTCCATGAATGCGCAGCTTAATCATCCGACCCGGAGCCCGCCGACCGGGTCGTGTTATCGCGGCTCGTTTGAGGATAAACGGTGTATCCGGATCGGGCGGCGCCGGTGATAACCGCCTCGATCCCTCCAATCGAGCGGGCGGGTTCACGGTTCCGGCGGATGATAGCACCCCGGGCCGTCGAACGGCAAGGCGGGGAGTCCGGTGGCCTGTTATAATACGTCCATGGCAGAAGAACGACTCCAGAAAATCATCGCCCGGGCCGGGGTCTGCAGCCGGCGGGCCGCCGAGGAGCTGATCCGGGCGGGCCGGGTCAGCGTCGACGGCGAACCGGCTACCATCGGCGACAAGGCCGACGCCGAGCGGCAGCGCATCGAGGTCGACGGACGCCCCCTGGAACTGCCCGAGGATCACCACTACCTGATCCTCTACAAACCCCGCGGGGTGATCACCAGCCTGGACGACGAGAAGGGTCGCCGGGACGTCGGCGATCTGCTGCGCGGCTATCCGCGGCGCGTCTTCCCCGTGGGCCGCCTGGACCGCGACAGCGAGGGCCTGCTGCTGCTGACCGACGACGGCGGGCTGGCCGCCAAGCTGCTGCACCCGCGCTATCACGTGGTCAAGCGCTATCTGGTCAGCGTCCGGGGTCCCCTGCGCAACGCCGGGTTGAAGAAGCTGGCCGAGGGCGTCGAGTTGGAGGACGGCCGGACCCTGCCAGCCGGGGTCAGGCTGCTGGAGCGCACGGCGACCGTGACCCGCTTCTACATCGACCTCTACGAGGGGCGCAACCGGCAGATCCGCCGGATGTGCGAGAGCCTGGGCTACCGGGTATCGCGGCTGAAGCGGATCAAGTTCGGCACGCTGGAGCTGGGCGACCTGCAGCCGGGCCGTTGGCGGCGCCTACGCCCCGGCGAGGTCCAGCGGCTGCGCGAGGAGATCCGCGGCGCCCGGCGGGGACTGCGCCGCTTCGAGCGCGGCGGCGGCTAGAACCCCGCATCGTCGACGGTTGACACTGCGCCCGGACGGCTAGTACAATCGGCAACCTTGCTACGCTCGAAACCCGGGAGGAAGCGATGCCGGTCCACGCCCACCAGGGATACTCGCCCCAGCTCGAGGGCTGCGCCTATGTGGCCCCCTCGGCCGAGCTGATCGGCCGGGTCAGTCTGGCCCGCGACGTCAGCGTTTGGCACGGCTGCGTGCTGCGCGCCGACCTGGCGCCGATCAGCGTGGGCGAGGGCAGCAACGTCCAGGACCTGACCGTGATCCACGTCGACAGGGAGCTGCCGACGATCATCGGCCGAGACGTGACCATCGGCCATCGCGCCGTGCTCCACGCCTGCACGGTGGGCGACGGCGCCCTGATCGGCATGGGCGCGATCATCCTCGACGGCGCCGAGATCGGCCCGGGGGCGTTGATCGCCGCCGGCGCCCTGGTCCCCCCGCGCAAGAAGATTCCCGCCGGCGCCCTGGTGATGGGCGCGCCGGGCAAGGTGGTCCGTAAGCAGAATCCCGACGAAACCGCCGCCCTCATCGAACACGCCCGCCGCTATGTCGAGCTGGCGGAAAGCTACCTGAGCAGATGACCGCCCCCGCGGTCCGGGAGTAAACATGGCCAAGCAGAAACGCCGTCCGCGCCAGGAAGAGGAAGAGCTGCAACATTACTACGAGGAGGCCGACCTCCTCGACAAGCGCCGCCGACGCATCGTGGTCTTGGGCCTGATCGCCGCTCTGGTGCTGGTGGTCCTGGTCGTCTACCTTTTCGTCTTCGCCGGCGAACCCGATGAATCGCCCACGGCCGAGCAACTCGGCCGCGGCATCCAGCTCTACGGCATGGCCTTCGAGGGCAGCTACGAGATAGTCGACGGCCGGCAGCAGTACGTCGAGCCCACGACGGAGAAGCGGGAGCGCTATCTGGGTGACGCCTTGATCCTCTTCAACCGCATCCTCGAAGACCCCGGCTCGGACTTCGACCGGGACACCGCCGCCCTCTACGCCGCGATGATCGCCCTGCACAACGGTGACGCCGACGCCGCCCGGGAGCGGCTCGAGGCGGTCACGCAGAGCGAGTTCGAGCCCCTGGCCCAGCAGGCCCGTTACGCCCTGGGCGCGGTCTATCTCGAACGCGGGCAGCTCGACGCCGCCCTTGAGCACTACCGCACCCTGGCCGCCGAGGAGAGCTACCTGGCGCTGGGAGCCGAGCTCGAGACGGCGCGCATCCTGGCCCTCCAAGGCAAGCGCGACGAGGCCCGCGAGATCCTCGAGGGCATCGTTGAACGGGCCGAGGCCGAAGAGGCCGCACCGGAGGACGGCGAGGGCGAGGTTGAATCCATCGACGGCGACGACCTGACCGAGCCCGGCGAAAACCCCTTCGTCGACAAGGCCCGGATGATGTTGGAGACGGGCGAATACCTGACCAGCCTGATCGACCTGATCCCCGTCTCACCGCCGCCGGACCAGACAGAAGATGACGCCGTCACCGGCGAGGAGCTCGACCTGAGCGGCCTGGAGGGCCTGGAGGGTCTCGAGGAGCTGGACTTCGGCCTGCTGCCCGATCAGGGCGGAACGGAAACGACCGGCGAGACGGCCGACGGCGGCGCCGACGAGACCACCGACGAAACCGCTGTCGAATCAGAAGAGGATTCCGCCGAAACCCAGTAGCCGCACGGTCCATAATCAGCATTGATCACAGGCCGGGTCTTTGACCCGGCCTGTTTCGTCTCTCGTTCTATCTCACACTCGAACCCGCTTTCCCGCAAAATCAGGCGGGCGGGCAGTCGAGGTCTCCTTAGCCTCGGGGGCGCAATCCAGCCGGTTCGCCGGTCACCCAGGACCTACCCGCTCCCGCTCAGCCACCTTCGACGACCTCGTCCCACCAGGCGCGGATAGCCGGGACGATCTCGGCGGCGGCGTCCTCCTGGATGAAGTGCCCGGCACCCTCGAGCACCACGGTGCGGTGGTCGGTGAAGAGACCCTCGAAGCGCTCGCGTTCGATATCGCGGAAGGCGATGTCCCGATCACCCCAGAGGATCAGCGCCGGCTTACCGGACAGCCGCTCCAGTCCGGCCTCGATCTCGGCCAGGAACTCCCGGCTTTCCAGTATCTCCCGGGGAAAGATATGGGTGGGCAGACGGGAGTCCCCGGTGGGGAAGGGCCGGCGGTAGGCCTGCATCACCCGGCGTTCCAGGCGGCCGCGGCGCACACCCTTGGGGACGACCATGTTGACGAAGGCGTTGAAGTTGCGGATCAAAAAGCGCCCGAAGCCCCCGCCCATCAGCTTCGAGAAGCGCTCGAAGTGCCGGTCGCCGTCGACGGGCCAGGCCCAGGTGTTGCCAATGATCAGCGCCCGGAAGCGCTCCGGCTCGCGCTGGGCGTTCCAGAGCCCGATGGGACCGCCCCAGTCCTGGACCATCACACTTATCTCGTCGAGGCCCAGTTCATCGATGAAGGCCGCCACCACCCCGGCGTGATCGGCCGGCAGGTAGCCGTAGCCCTCGGCGGCGGCGGAGAGGCCGAAGCCCGGATAGTCCAGGCTGACGCAGCGGAAGCGGTCCTTGAGCCCGGCGATGATCTCGCGGTAGAGGAAGGACCAGGCCGGGTTGCCGTGAAGCAGCAGCAGCGTCGGCCCCGCGCCCTCGTCGACGTAGTGGATGGTGTGGCCGTCGATCTCGACGAAGCGGTTCTCGTAGGGGAAGAGGTCCCGGGGCAGCCACTCGGGCACCTCGCCGGGGACTACGCGCGGTTCGGTCATGCTTCTCCCGATTGTTCGGCCGGGTGATTGGCGGACGGCATCAGACTTAGCTGATGTTACCAAGCCCGGCGGGAGGTGGCAAGCGGGAGGCGTCAGGTGGGGGGCGCGCCTCAAGGGCGGTGGGGTACTGATCGAGATAACGGTACGACCAGTCGGTAGACTCCACCGGAGCAAAGCCTTCCAGCCGGTCACCAACCTGAAAGCCGGTTACCCCTGTAAAAAAGCGGGGGCCAAACCAGCCCCCATGGCTCCTCGTATGCAACCCTCTTCGTAACCGTTCTCTTTCGCTCACAGTTAACAGAAAAGCTTCAATTTCAAACGTTTATCAAAGATGAGGCCGCCCTGGTGAGGCGGAAGCGGTGTTGACATATTTCCCATCTCCACGGGATGCCACAACTCGTCACCGCGTCATCAGCGCGAACACACCCCAGCCCAGGTATTCACGCGTGTAGGCGGTGTAGCGCTCGGGTTCCGAAGTCAGTTTGGCTCGAACCTCTTTCGTGAACTCGTCGTCGGGGTTGGCTTCAATCCATCGGCGCATGGTGAGCCATTTGGCAGCCTCATATCTGTCCCAACCATCTTGGCCTGCAAGAACCATTTCAACGACGTCACAGCCAAGGTGGCCGAAAGAAGCGAGTAGTTCAGGAAGCAAGAGGAAGTCGGAGATTGCGTTGGCAAGACATCCCTTGGCAACATCTTCCGTAGGCGGTAACTGCCGCCAGTAGGGCTCGCCGATGAGGATGATCCCTCCGGGGCGCAGGCTCCGCGCCAGAAGCTCAATAGTGCCGGCGACTCCCCCGTTGATCCAGGTGGCACCGATACAGGCTGCCACATCGACCTTCTCGTCAGAGACATAGCCGGCGGCATCGCCATGGATGAACTTGACTTGATTGGCGACGCCGAGTTCTTCAGCACGGAGTTTTGCTTGTTCCGTGAACAACCGGCTCATGTCGATGCCGATGCCGATGACGTCGTGGTCATGAGCCCAAGTGCACAGCATCTCCCCCGAACCGCTGCCGAGGTCGAGCACCCGGGCCCCCGATTCCAGACGCAGCGCCGCGCCGAGAGTGGCGAGCTTTTCGGATGTGATCGGGTTGTGGATGCGGTGAGCACTTTCACTGATGTTGAATATTCGTGGGATGTCCACTGTGGTAAATCTCCTTGCGGGTGTGAATAGATTCGGTCGCGACATATCTTGTGGCAGATGCAACAGCAGCGTCCCGCAGCGACAAGAAGCGCGCCACAGATGACGGCGTTAGTATCGGTGTCTCCGCCTCGCATAACGGTGTCAACGACGGCTTCCTCCAGATTCGGTGCATCAGATTCGGTGCATGTAGAAGCCGCCACGGGGCGTTGCGGAATGCCGTTAAAAAACCCACCCCTGCTGGTGGACATAGTCAGCGGGCGGTGCCTCGGCGGCCCCTTGGATTGAATTATGGATTGCTTTTGGGTTGCATTTTGGATTGCATTTTGGATTGCATTGAGGAGGTTCCGATTCACCTCCACGTCTACCGCCCAGGTCACGATCTGCTCCTACAGGTTTCGGGCGTCGCCCCCATGGCGGACGGCGTGGGCAATCGCCAGCAGACGGCCCTACCTACCCACCAATGAACAATGAAAAGCGGGGGTTGAATCAGTTCCCGGGCGGGCTGTCGCGGCTGGGTCCATCACCGACACGTGGCCCTCTCCGCAAACGTATTATAAAAAGCGGGGGCTGAACCAGCCCCCGTGGCTCCTCGGGCCGGACTCGAACCAGCAACCAATCGGTTAACAGCCGATTGCTCTACCATTGAGCTACCGAGGAATGAACTGTGCTGTGGCGCCGGTGTCGGCGCGGAGACGTATTTTGCCAAAGGCGCGGCGGGGTGTCAAGCTTTGTCGGTTATTCGTCCAGGCTCTTCGCAAAGGTGGTGAACTTGCGGCGCTGCTCCTGGGTGAGCTTGTCCGGCAGCTTGATCTGGAGCTCGACGTAGTGATCACCGGTGCGGCCGGAGTGCTCGACGTGGATGCCCTTGCGCTTGAGGCGCAGCTTGGTGCCCGGCTGGGAGCCCGGGGGGACCTTGACGCAGACCTCGCCGTGGATGGTGGGCGTACAGACCTCGCCGCCCAGGACGGCGGTGGTCAGGGGTATCTCCTCGACGGTGTGGACGTCGGCGCCCTTGCGGGTGTAACGGGGATGGGGCTTGACGCGGACCTTGACGTAGAGGTCGCCGGGGGGCGCTCCACCGCTGCCCGGCTCGCCGCGGCCGGAGAGACGGATCTTCTGGCTCTCGGTGATCCCCGCGGGGATGGTCACGGCGATGCGGGTGTCGGAGGGGGCGCGGCCGGTGCCGTGGCAGTCGGGGCAGGGTCGCTCGGGGACGACGCCCCGGCCCAGGCAGCGCGGACAGGTGCGGCTGATGCCGAAACCGCCCTGGCTGTCGGTCAGCTTGCCGCTGCCGTCGCAGTCGGGGCAATCGGCCCAGGAGGAGCCCGGCGCGCCGCCAGAGCCCCGGCAGGTCTGACACTGGGCGTTGGTGGGCACGCTGACTTTGATCTTGCCGCCTTTGGCCGCCAGCTCGAAGTCCACGGCGACGGTCAGGGTGATGTCCTGACCAGCGGCGCCGCGTTCACGCTGAGCGGTGCGTCCGCCGGCCCGTCCGAAGAGATCGCCGAAGATGTCGCCCAGACCGCCGAAACCTCCGCCGAAGATGTCGCGGGGGTCGGCGCCGCGACGGCCGCCGCCGAAGTTGCGCGTCCAGGTGTAGCCGCCGCCGGGGCCGCCGCCGGAGGGATCGTAGTTGCCGCCGTAGCGCCGGATGGTATCGTACTGCTTGCGCTTCTGGGGGTCCTTGAGGACGTCGTAGGCCTCGCCGACCTCCTTGAAGCGCTTCTCGGCGGCGGCGTCGCCCTTGTTGCGGTCCGGGTGGTACTTCTTGGCCAGCTCGCGATAGGCGCGCTTGACGTCCTCGGCGGAGGCGTCCTCGGGCACTCCGAGTATCTGGTAGTAGTCCTTGCTCATTTGTCGGCGTTTCCGGTCTGGTCGGTCTCGGGGTTCCGCTTCTCCACGCCCGCCGCCGCCACGGCGACGACGACCTGGGCCGGGCGCAGCACGAAGTCGCCCAGGCGGTAGCCGTCGGCGAAGACCTCGATGACGGTGTCCGGCGCGGCGCCGGCGTCGGGCTTGGCGGCCAGGCACTCGTGAAGCTCGGGATCGAAGGGCTCGCCCCGGGGGTTCATCCGCCGCACGCCCAGGGACTCCAGCGCCCTGTCCAGCTTGTCCACCACGGCGCGCACACCGGAGCGATAGTCCTCGGCGTCGGCGGCGGGGTGCTCGACGGCGCGGTGCAGATCGTCGAGGGCGGGCAGCAGGGCGCCCAGGGTGGAGCGCAGGGCCTCGCGGCGCACGGTCTGGTCGCGATCGGCGCGGCGCTTGCGGTAGTTGTCGAACTCGGCGGCCAGGCGGAGGTAGCGGTCGTTGAGGGCGGCGAAGCGCTCGGTTACCGCATCACCATCGGCTTCGGCGCTATCCCCGCCCGGCTTCTCGATCATCTCCTCGGAACGAGTATCGGCCCGCTCCGCGGAGACTTCCCCGGGTCGCTGTTCGTCGGCGTGTTGTTCGTCGGTCATGTTCCTTCTAGGGGTGGATGACGGGAAGCAGGTCCTCCTCGAGGCGCTTGAGCGCCAGGCGGGCCTGTCCCAGGTTGCCCCGGCGCTCCAGCCCCAGTCCCAGACTGTAATGGTCGAAGAGGGGGTGGATCAGCAGGGTGGCGTTGGGGGTCTCGACAATCAGTTGCTGGACGCCGCCCAGGCCCATCGTTGTTACTGCTTGTCGGGCGGCGCGCAGGGACTCGACGAAGGCGTCGGCGGCGGTCTCGACATGGAAGTCGGCCCGGGCGCTGTAGACGGAGACGAGGATGCCGTTATCCTCGAAGAGGGCGGCGGCGAAAGCGCCGCGGACGGCCTCGACGGTGCGCCGCAGAATCGGTTGGAGTCGTCCCGGGCTCATCGTGTTTTTATCCCAGCGGCTGGATCCGGCGGTCTCGTCCGGCCAATGTGACGGTGGGCGGAAGGTAGTCTGCCTCAACGGCACGCCAGAGAGTCTAGCACGCCGTCACAGGGCCCGCCAACATAAGTGTGCAAAAAGTGTGCCCGTCTATAGCGGCTGAAGCGTATCGCTTAACCCAGCCGTGTTAAACCGCAGAGCAATCGGGAGAGTTAGCAACCGCTCCGGACCAGTTTGCGGGATTGGTTTGTCAAGCTGCGGGGTTTTCGGGAGTTGCGCAATCGAACAAGCGATGTGGAGAAGCGGCGGTGATGAAGGTGCGCTGTTATCAACAGGGCGTCAGCTACGCTCATGGGCCGATGAAAGGCCATCTCCAATCGAGAAGACGGCTGATCGCGGATAAGGTGGGCGTTGTCTTCGCTTACGGCTTTCGTGGCGGCGATCGATGATTCTACCAGTACACCTGGGATTCAAGCTGTTCCGACGGCCCTTGATCCTAGGCCGGTGGATCGATCAGTCCGGAGCCCTCACACCCATCACCAATCACGATCGCGGGCCGGGGATCTCCAGGCGCTCGTCGGCCAGGCGCTCGCCGAAGGCCCGGTCGTGGCTGACGAAGAGCAGGCTGCCGTCGTAGGCGGCCAGGGCCTCCTCGAGGGCCTCGATGCTCTGCAGGTCCAGGTGGGCGGTGGGCTCGTCGAGGATGAGCAGGTTGGCCCGGGTGGCGCCGATCAGCGCCAGGAAAAGCCGGGAGCGCTCACCGCCGGAGAGGACCTCCACGGGCTTCTCGAGGTCGCTCTCCCGGAAGAGCAGCCGGGCCAGCAGGTGATGCAGCTCGCGCCGGTTGGCGTCGCTGCGCCGTCGCAGGCAGTCCCAGACGGTCTCTCCGGCGGGCAGCCCCAGGGTGCGCTGGTCGGCGTGGAAGACCATCACGTTGGCGCCGAGGCCGCAGCTCCCCCGGTTTGGTAGCAGTTCGCCCAGCAGCAGGCGGATCAGCGTGGTCTTGCCGCCCCCGTTGGGTCCGGTTAGTTGCAGCTTGCGACCACGCCAGAGGCGCAGCTCGAGACCACCGAAGAGCTCGGGGCCGCCGGGGTGGGCGTAGAACAGGTCGTCGGCCCGGGCGACCAGCTCCGCCGAGCGCTCCGCGCCGCCCAGGGGTGGGGCGATGCGCAGGGTGTAGGACTTGGGCGGGGTCAGCCGCTCGCTCTCGATCTCGGCGATGCGCCGCTGGACGACATTGACGGTCTTGCTGAGCTTGGCGGCCTTGCGATCGTAATACATCGAACCCCGGCGGTTGGCGTGGGCCGTTCCGGCGAAACCGCCCCCTTTGCCCTCGATGGTTCTCACGATGCCCAGCCGCCTGTTCATCCCGGCCAGCAGCTTGCGCCGCTCCCGCTTGGCCTGATGGAAGTCCTCCCAGGCGGCGGCGATCTCGGCGTCGCGGCGCTCCCGGTAGGCACTGTAGCCACCGTGGTAGCGGCGCGATCTCCCGTCCTCCAGCTCCAGGGTTTCGGCGGCGACGGCGTCGAGGAAGACGCGGTCGTGACTGACCACGATGAAGGCCCCGGGGTAGCCGCCGAGCAGCTCCTCGGCCCGGGCCAGGCCCTCGAGGTCCAGGTAGTTGGTGGGCTCGTCGAGGAGCAGCAGCTCGGGCTCGGCGGTCAGCAGAACAGCCAGGTCGAAGCGGGCCAGCTCGCCGCCCGAGAGTGTCAGCGAGGGGCCGTCCAGGCGCTCCCGCGCCACGCCCAGGCGCTCGGCGATCCGCGTCAGCCTCTCGGCCAGTCGATAGCCGCGCCGGTTGAGCAGCTCGTCGACGGCGACGGGGTCCCCGGCGGCGGCTCCGCGCCACAGCGCGGCCAGGCCGGGCCGCAGGCGCTCCAGGCCGCGCTCGAGCAGGGTGCCGACCCCCTCGCCACCGCTTCCGCCCGCGCCCTGCTCCAGGTAACCCACCCGCACATCGGCGGCCCGGTGGAGCGATCCGGCGTCGGGCTCGAGGTGACCGGCGATCAGCCTGAGCAGCGTCGACTTGCCGCTGCCGTTCTCGCCGATGAGCGCCAGGCGGTCGCGACGGCCGACCTCGAGGCTCAGCTTGTCGAGGATCCGCCGTCCGCCGAACTCCTTGACGATACCGCGCAGTTGCAGCATGAAATCCTTTCCTTCAGGTCTTCCCGACGGGGCGGGTAAAAGACGCCGATCCGCTACAGGCCGCGGGACACGCCTCTCGCGCGACAACTGACGCAACGGCGCCATCAGCCTTCAGAGAGACAACACTCAGAGCACACGACATCTATACCAGGGATGACACTCGCGGTTACACCGACGATCCACCAATCCCAGATATGCTGAAAGGCATCCGGATCAACCCAGGCCGATTGGGCTGGACCCACCCACCCTTGGGATTTCTCAACCGCGATACACTCAGGGTCCAAGAAGCAGCCGGTCTACCGCCGCTTTCTTGCTATCCGCCCACGAACCGGTAATGACCGCGCATCATTCCTGCTATCAGCATCAGCAAAACAGTCGGTCGGGATAGGTTGTCCGTTCCCCTCGCCGATACAAAAACCGTCGGCCGCGCGTTGCGCTCCGACGGTAACTCGTTTGTTGGCGGATAGTTTGTCGCATATCAGCGCGGGCCAACCCGCCCGCGAACACTCGGGCGGCGGTTATCGGCCGACGGGCTTTTTAAAGACGCGTATATCCACAAGCGTCTTCTGCTGGCCCCCGGCCGCCGTCGGTTGGTCTACGCCTTGAACATTCCCGGGACGCTCCCGTTGGGGTTGATGGTCGGACCGGCCGGGTCGAGGTGGGATCGCCGCGGTCGGTCGCTTAGAACGACACCAATATAGCAGGAAGAGAGGTGGGTGGCAAGGCCCGTTGTCCTCGGCGGCGCGAAGCTGGTAAACTTCGCGGACTGGTACGGGGGAGGATGGCTTGTCACTGCTGGAGACACTTCTGCTGGCCGCAGCTCTGGCCACCGACGCCCTGGCGGTCTCACTGGCCGCCGGCGTCACTTTGCGCGAAATCAACCCCGGTCACGCCTTCCGCCTGGGTTGGCATTTCGGCTTCTTCCAGGCGGCGATGACCCTCGTGGGCTGGTCCATCGGTCTGGCCGTCTACGAGCTGATCGCCGCGGTGGATCACTGGGTGGCCTTCGGCCTGCTGATCCTCGTCGCCGCCAGGATGATCATCGGCTCCCTGCGCGCGGATGCGAGGAAGGCGGATGCGAGGAAGGATGAGGAGACGGAGGCTGCGCCTGTCGACCCGACCCGGGGCTGGTCGTTGGTGCTGCTTTCGGTGGCCACCAGTATCGACGCCCTGGCTGCGGGTTTGAGCCTGTCGCTGCTGCGGGTGAGCATCTGGCTGCCGGCGCTGCTCATCGGCCTGACCGCCGCCCTGTTCTCCGTTGGCGGGGTCTACCTGGGGG
>WJMB01000151.1 GCA_014728185.1 Candidatus Coatesiibacteriota bacterium | reverse complement strand
CAGCCAGGTTAAGGCCTTTCGCGATTCTCTGGCCGGGGGGCTGCTCACGGCGCCCCTGGCCGGGACCAGCGATCCGGCCTGGTACGGCCTGTTGGCCCCGGCGGGTCCCCGGGCCTTCTGCGGCGAGATGCTCACCGCCGACGGGCTCTACCGGGGCAGCCGCAAGACGCGGCGGATAATCGACGGCGGCGACGATGGCTACAGGCTCGACGGCGCCCAGCGGACCCGGGCCTACCCCGAGCTCGGGGTCTCCGTGGTCTGCCAGCTCTTCGGTCACGAGCCCGCGGCCTTCGCCGTGACTGCGGCCTTCGTCGAGGAGTGCGGCTACGAGGCCATCGACATCAACTACGGCTGCCCGGCCAAGAAGGTGGTCCGTTCGGGTAACGGCGTGGCGTTGATGCGCGAGCCCGCCCTGGCCATGGAGCTGCTGAGGGCCGCCGTCGAGGCCGTCTCGATCCCGGTGACGGCCAAGCTGCGCCTGGGCTGGAACGAGGACCGCGAGGCCTACCTGGGGCTGGGCGAGTCTCTGGCCCGGGCCGGTGCGGCGCTGTTGACCCTCCACCCCCGCACCCGCGAGGAGGCCTTTGGCGGTCATTCGGACTGGTCGGCGATCCGGCGTCTGGTCGAGGCCGTCGAGGTCCCCGTCGTCGGCAACGGCGATGTGGGTGGACCCGCCGACGCCCGGCGGATGATCGAGCAGACGGGCTGCCACGCGGTGATGGTCGGGCGCGCCCTCGTCCACGAACCTTGGCAGGCCGGGCGGATCTCCGCCGCCCTCGAGGGTCGCCGAGTCCCAGCGGAGCCGGACTGGCGCGGGCGCCTGGAGTGGGTGCGGCGCCACGGGACCGAGCTGGCGCGTTGTTACGGAATGAAGGTGGGGATGATGCGCATCCGCCGCTTCGCCCTGCATTATCTGCGCGGGGTGGAGGGCGCCCGGGAGCTGCGCCGCCGAGTGGTCCACGTCGAAACCCTGACCGAGCTCGAAGGACTGCTCGACGCCGCCGCCGAGCTGGGTTCTGTTCCCGGGGAGGGCGGATGAGCGCGGTGCCGGTCATCGCTGGGGCCGGGGAATGCCTGCTGACGGTGCGGGGTTCGCGCTTCATCGCCCGGGCCGCCGCCGTCGCCAACCGCGAGGAGGTCGACGCCGTGGTCGCCGCCCTGCGCGCCGAGCACCACCGGGCCAGCCACGTCTGCTTCGCCTACCGGCTGGGCCGCCAGAGTGTCGAGGAGTTTTCCAGCGACGCCGGGGAGCCCTCGGGCACCGCGGGCAAGCCGATCCTGGACGCCCTGCGCTCAGTCGAGGTCCGCGACGCCCTGGCGACCGTGGTGCGCTATTTCGGCGGGACCAAGCTGGGGGTGCGGGGACTGATCGACGCCTACGACGCGGCGGCCCGTGGGGCCTTGGCGGAGGCCCGTATCGCCCGAACTGTCCTTCACCGGCGCTGGCGGGCCGTCGTCGATTATGCCGCCGCCGCCGTACTTGAGAGCCGGGTCGGCGAGCGCGGCGGCCGTTGGCAACCCCTCGACTACGGCGTGGCGGTCACCGTCGAGCTGGCCTTCCCCGCCGGGGAGACCGCGCTGGATGAATGGCTGGCCGGGCTGCGCGGCTCCGGCGCGCTGAGCTCCCTGGAGGAACTGCAGCCGGCCTGGCTCTCCCTCCAGTGAGGGCGCGGCGATGACGCCGGTACCGGACGGACGATACCAAACGAACTCGGATGACAAGCGGCTGATGGGCGATGAATCAACGCCGGGACTGGTTATCGGACTATTGACGAAACACTGGTGCCGGCGGAGAAAAGACGAAGGAACCGGATCGATTGGAGATGACTCGAAGCATAATTGAAGCGAGAGGTGAGTCATTGCCGGGTGGCGGGGCGGTGCCGGTCGAGCGGGGATGGAGCTCCTGACCCCCCCTGCCTTCTGGGCTCTCTGTGCGGGTGGACGGCAATCGGATGCGAGTTTGATCCCACAGCGCATCCAACGCCCACCCCCCGAATGCAACGGGTTAGGCTGTTATGGGATTGTCTGTACCGATCCTCGGTCATCTTCAATGACGGGATTATCAATCGTTATTGAATCGGTATTTCTCGTAAATAGATTACCATTCAATGCTTATTGGCTCAAACAGCCGCCATTATCGTACTGTCGATTTGTGGCGGTTAACCTCGACTTGCCTTTGGTGCCACTGGAATCGGGAAGCTGTTGTACCCGCTTGAAGGGTTTTGGTGGCTGATAGTGGGGCACATGCTAAGAGCAGACTGTTGCATGATTTTGAACCTATGATAGCTGGCGGGTCTCACGAGTTGCCGGCTTCCGCCGAGCATTTATCAATGACCCCTACCTTGATACGGCTCTCGCAAAGTTTAAAGATTAGGGATCACTTAATGGTCACGGACCATGGTGTTACTGGAGATCGTTCTGAGACAAGCTGTCAGCAGGCAATCAGATGTGCACATCGAGTGAGCCGCTTGTGGCAGGTACGTGGTTTTCCACATTCCCAGGATGCCCTGACGACGTCACGCAGCTCCATTATCAACTGCCTGGCCAATGGGCTTCGATGACGGTTTTTCGATTCTAAGCATCCATTTATCATGCATATATAACTAGCAGGCGCCGAGGGGTTGAGTTGGCAGGCCAAACATCATTCGGCATAGCCTCGTATCAGCGGCTTTTTTCGAGGTGGATCGGTGTTTCGAGTTGGAGTTGGCTGGTCCGAGGTCGTGTGTGATGCCAAAGATTATCACACGTTCATGAACAGGCATGTATCGCTAATCGCTTGTTATTATGTGCCTTATAGCTGTGCGGGCTGCCACGGTCGATGCGTTGTCTGGTGGCATAAAAGATGCTCAATAAGCGGGCGCTTCTAGCAAAACGCTGCGAGTCTAAAACGCTGCGAGTCGGAAAGCCGCGACTCCTGACTTGCCTCCCGGGTTTCACCGCTCAAGGAGGCTATCTGCTTTCTATTAGCGGCTTTATCAGATATGAATACCTTTTGGCTTGTCGAGCTGGGGCCATTCGTGAGGTGGTTGTCGGTACTTCCGCTCCAAGTGCCGCTGATTGTCCCTTCAACGTCGGTTCAGTTGCAGGTGATAATCCCTAAAAAAGTTGGTTCGGTTTCATGTGATGATGCTTCAATGATCGATAATAGAAAAAACCGGCCGGGTCGCGGAACCCGGCCGGTGTTGCGTTGTCTGTTCGGTGAATCAGCCCGTCGGTCGCAGGATCGGCGCGGGGTCGGCGCTCGGGGACATCTCGAGACGTTCGGGAAGGTCGGCGAGGAAGTTGGGCCAGCCCGCCTCGCCGCGACGGGCCAGGGCGTAGACCAATTCGAGGAAGGCCGTCCGCGGGGAGGGCAGCCCGAGCTTGAAGGCGGCGTCGTAGGAGAGCAGACAGCGCTGGGCGCAGAGCAGATCGTGGTGGGAGAGACGGCGGGCGGCGGCCTTGTAGCCGGATAGATAACCGGGGTAGACACCGACGGCGCGGGCGATCTCGGCGTCCGAGGATCGGCGGAGCCCCAGATGTCGCACGAGCTGGGCGATACGGTAGTGCCGGGCGATCAGGCCGATCAGGCGCAGCGGCTCCTCGCCGGCCTCCAGAGCCCGCTGGGTCGCCGCTACGGCCTCGGCGGCGCGGCCTGCGGTCAACAGATCGCAGAAGGTGAAGGGGTTGAAGCCCGGCGTGGCGCTCAGCGCCCGGCGCGCCGTCTCACCGTCGATGGTCCCGCCGGGTTCGACGAGCAGCGAGAGTGACTCGATGCGGTTCTCCAGGGCCTCGACGTTGCCTCCGGCGGCGAGGAGCAGGTGCTCGACGACCTCGGCCTCGGCCGAGACGCCGCGCTCCTTGAGGAAGATCGCCGCGGCCCGGCGCAGTTGGGGTTCCTTGAGCGGGGCGCAGTCGACAGTTCGCTTGCTCAGCGCCTTGTAGAGCTTGCTGCGCTTGTCCAGCCTGGGCAGCAGAACGGCCAGGTGGTTGGGCGGGCGGGCGGATTCGGCCTGGGCGACGACGAAGTCGGCGGTCTCGCCGGTCAGCCGGTCGCACTCCAGGATGCACAACCGGGCCGAGCCGAAGAAGGGCAGGGTCTGCAGGGAGTCGGCCAGCTCGGCGCGGTCGAAATCACTGGTGAAGTGCTCCTCGTCGCGGTCCGCGCCCAGGGCCTCGCGCAGGTAGCCCAGGCTGCGGCGGCGCAGGCCGGAGTCGGCGCCGGCGATCAGCACCGCTCCCGGGACCTCCTTCTGCAGACTCTTGCGCCACTGGGCCGGGTTCATCACTCACTCCAATCGCGGGTCGGGGTCATGGGGCCGGTCAAGGATAGCGCCCCCGGGCCGCGAAGGCAAGGGGGCGGTTGTCAGGCGGGCATGTTACTTGAGGCGGCCGGGTTCGCGGGGGATACTTCCCGCATCCCAAACACGATGATGTAATCACGCGTTGTTCGCCGACCGGCGGATCACTCCAGGTCCAGGTTCTTCCCGGTCAGCGGACCGGCGACGGGGAAGACGAAGGTGTCGGTGTCCTCCTTGAGGTCGGATCCGATCAGCTTGCAGGCGTAGAGCTTGCCGCTGGCGCCGTTTGGCCAGGTGTCGACCTCGATGGTGTACTCGCCCATGGTTTCCAGGCTGGTGCCCGTCCAGGCCGATCCGATCTGGACCCAGCTCATCGAGCTGCCGTCCCATTTGTAGAGGATGACCTGGGCCTGGCCGACCTCGTTGCCGTTGTAATAAACGGTCCCGGAAACGTAATCGTCGTCGGCCAGGGGGTCTTCTTCGGTGACGCCGGCTATCTCGCCGCAGGCGCTCAGCAGCAGAGCGGCGCCGACTAGGAGGGCGGCCGGGATCAGCAGGTTGAGTTTCTTCATTGCGGTTCTCCTTTCGAGGTTAGGTGATTGTGGAACTGTGCAAGGAGTTTAATCCGGCCGGTGGGGCGGCGTCGACAGGCTCAAGAATGCGGGATTCAGTTTCAGCGGTAGAAACCCCGGGATCGTTTCCGGCCCTGCGCCCTCCGATAGGCCCCGCCCATGCCGACACTATCGATAAGAGGTTGGGAGTAATGGACCTGTTCCCATCTCGACCCTGCATTCCGATGTTCAACCGCTATCACCCCCAGCAAAAAACCGGCCCGCGGGCCGGTCACTCGGAAGAATGCGTCTGGGTTGGTTGGCTCAGAGCTCGATGAAGGCCAGGGAGCGGTCGAGGACCTGCTCGAGCTCGGTCTCGGGCCAGTCCCGGGCGTAGCCAACACAGGAGCAGCGGAGCGGGATTCCGGCCGGGGTGAACAGGGACAGCTTCATATGAACGTGGCCGAAGAGCACGGCGGCCAGGCGCTCCTCGCTGTCCAGCAGCTCGCCGAAGCGCGGCGCGCCGGCGAAGCCGAGAAAGAAGTCCCAGGGCATCCGCCGGGGAGGCGAGAGGGCGGCGTAGGGCAGATGGTGGAAGGCGGCGACCACGGTTCGCGCCGGCCAGTCCGCCGCCTGTCTCATCTGAGCTTCGAGTCGGCGGGCCAGCAGCCCACAGAGGGCGTCGTCGTCGAGGAGCTCGCCGTCTTCGCCGGGGAAGCGGGCGTAGTGTTGATCTCCCCAGCGCCAGCGTCCGTAGCTCTTGGCGCGGAAGTGCTCCAGGGTGATCTCGGCGTCGCGGCTCCGGTTGCGGTAGGAGTAGTCGTACCAGCCCATCCCACCGATGAAGGCGACATCGTCGAGGAGCAGCGGCGCGTGGTCCAGGTAGTGCCAGCCGTGATCGGCGCAGACCGCGGGCAGTTGCTCGTCGAGACGGTCGAAGCTGTTCAGGCCGCGGCGTTGCTCGCGTAGCGAGACCCAGATGTCGTGGTTGCCGGCGACGAAGAGGGCCGGGCAGGGCGGCTCGCCGATAAGGCCCAGGGTGTCGGCGACCACCCGGGGCCGCGCGGCCACGTCGCCGATGAGCAGGAAGGCCTCGGGACGCTCCGCGCGCAGTCGCTCGCCCAGCAGCGCCGTCAGGCGGCGGTTCTCCGGCGAGTGATCGACGTGGAGGTCCGAGGTGTAGGCGACGCGCATGGTTATCGGCCCGGTTCGGGTTCGCGGCGATTATAGCACGGTCGGGGATAATAAACGACGACGGGCGGCCGGGGCCGCCCGTCGCTACGGCTGTATCCGGCTTAGCGGCCGGTGATCTTCAACGACTCGACCACGCCCTTGATGACTCCCTCGATGTTGCTGATGCCCGCGGCGGGCACGCTGACCTCGAGCAGCAGACCGGCGATGTTGTTACCGGCCACACCCACGGCGTAGGCCTTGTCACCGGTGCCGACCACGGTGCGCGCCGAGTAGTAGACTCCGCCGCTGCCGCCGTTGGTGACCCGGTTGCCGGCATTGGCCACCCGGGCGGCGTCGGCCAGCTTGTCCTTGCAGAGGTTGTCGGCCTGGGCGGCGTCGACGCCCTTGGCGGCCGGCAGCAGGGTGATGGTCAGCGTTTCGCCGTTGGGGCCCTTGAGGATGATCTTGTTGGGGGTGCTGGCCGCGGCGGCGTGGGCCCAGCCGGCGGGCAGCTTGCCGCTGACGGCAACGCCGGGGAGCTGGGCGTTGAAGTTAGCCGTTGCGCCCATGGCGGCGGGTCCGGCCGCGGCGGCGACGGCGCAGATCGCGACGACGATCAATGCTAGACGAGAAATCGACGGCTTGTTCATCGTTGACCTCCGGAAAATGGTGACCGAGTGAAGCTCGTCGGCCCGAAGGGGCCGGAGCGATCCAAGTATTGAACTACGAATTACATATTATACCCCTTTAACTAGCTCGGGGCAAGTCCTGGAGAATGGGGTTGGTCGATTGGCGGCCTGGTGTTGAGATCTTCACCGATGTTAATAATCAGAGGTCAGTTGTAACTAAAAATATTATCATGCTTGTTTAAACAGTCATATATCGCTAATAGCTTGTTATTGTGTGCTTTATAATTGCACAAGCTGTCGTTGTCCGTGCGTTGCCTGGTGGCGGAAAATCAGGCTTGCCCGAAGCGGCCGCTTCCAAGAGGACGCTGAGAGTCGGTTAGTCGCGACTCCTGATTTACCCCCGGGCTTACCAGACAGAATGGGCCTAAATGTATTCAAATAGCTGCTTTAGCTGATATGTAAAACCTCATTGGCCCGTCGAGCTGAAGGCCCTCATGTGGTAGTTTTATGGGCACATCCGTTCTAAATGCTTCTCTTTATTGAGTCTTCTCCGTTGGTTCAGCATTAGGTGATAATCCCTTGACTCTTGACCAGTGAGTGACAGGCATATCCGCCACTACACGCCTATTATCAGCGGAATACAATCACAGACCGGTCCGAACAGGGTACATAACCCCAAATGTTACTTGTCAACCGATAAGCTGCATGTGACGATCCTCATCCAAGCGATAGTCAAGCGATAGTCCTTTCGTATTGAAACGAGGGCGGGGTTGAGCGCCCCGCCCCCGTTTAGATGCGGTCCAGTGTCAGGCGCAGACGGTGCGCTTGACGATCTGCTCGGCGGCCTTGGTGACCGGATAGGTGGTCGGTGGCGCGGTGAGCAGGGGATGGGTGCCGATCTGCGAGGTCAGCAGGTCGCTGACGGTCAGCTTGTGCTGGATGGCCAGACCGAGCATGTTGATCAGCTCGCCGACGCTGGAGGCGCCGGAGGCCTGGGCGCCCAGGATGGTGCCCGAGGCGCGCATGGCGATGAGTTTGACCTTCTGCTTGACGGTGCCGGGCAGGGTGCCGGGATGGTGGTCCGGGCTGACGGCCTCGGCGGTGACCAGCTCGAAGCCCTCGCGGGCGGCCTCCTGTTCGGTGATGCCGGCGGCGGCGAAGGTGCGCCCGCCGAAGGCGGTGGAGAAGATGGCGATGGTGCCGGTGACGCTCTTGGATATCTTCAGCTCGAAGAGGTTGGCGCCGGCCAGGCGGGCCTCCGCCGTCGAGGTGCTGGCCAGCATCACCGGGACGGGACGCCGGGTGGCGAAGTGGACGCGCTCGCAGCAGTCGCCCACGGCGAAGACGCCGGGCGACGAGGTGCGCATGTACTCATCGACGGCCAGGGCGCCGTAGGGGCCGGTCTTCATGCCGGCGTCGACGCCGAGCTTAGAGTTGGGGGCGTAGCCCACCGAAAGGCCGACGGCGTCGCAGGGCAGCTCGCGGCCGTCCTCCAGCTTGACCGCTAGGGGCTCGCCTTCGATGATCTCGGTGACCCGGGCGCCGGTGACCAGCTCGACGCCCATCCCCGCGAGGATCTCCTCGGCCTCGACGCAGAACTCGTCGTCAAAGGCCGTGGCCAGAACGTGGGGCAGGAGCTCGACGACGGTGACCTCATGGCCGTCCTTGCGGAGCTGCTCGGCGACCTCGATACCGATGAAACCGCCGCCGATGATCACCACGCGCTTGCGGCCGGCAACCATCTCGTTGACCTTGCGCAGGCTGGGCACGCTCTTCTCGACGTAGAAGACGCCCTCGAGGTCGCGGCCGGGCAGCCAGCCGGGAACCTTGGGCGTCGAGCCCGTGGCCAGGACCAGGCGCTGATACTCCAGCTCCTCGCCGCCGGCCAGCTTGATCCGGCGGCTCTCGAGGTCCAGGGATTCGGCGGTGTCGACCAGCACATCGAAGGGAGGCTTGCCCTTGGGCTTGACGATGTTGCCGTCGACGTCGATATCGTGGAAGGTGTAGGGGATGCCGCAGGGAACCATGCCCTGCTTATGATCCTTGACGAGCAGGACGCTCTTGTCCGGGTAGTAGCTGACCGCGGTTCCGGCGGTTATCGAACCGGCGGGTCCACCGCCGATGACGACGACGTCGTAGGCCTTCATCGAACCTCCTGGGGGTTGAGAACGCTTGATCTGGTGTAGTCGATTCGTATTGGTCGGCTGGGGCAAACCGGACAGCTCCGCGGCCGGGCTACCCTCCGGATCCATCTGTTAAACTGGGCTCTATCGGCAAGGAGCGGCTTCACCCACTCGGCGATAATAAAACGGTGGCGTCTGGTGCGCTTTCGCCCTGACTAATGACGGGAAGCGGCGCGACGAGGGGGCGGGCGGAGTCGTTCAGCTATAGCCCGCATTAGAGTGCATTTAGCTCCCCTCTCTCCTCGGCGGTCTTCGGGGCCGTCGGAGGCCGGGGTTTCGTTACTCTCAGCATCTCATCTTGAAGAGTCAACGATAGAGCGTAGAAAATTGGCAGGGATTATCACGCCCACTTTAATCGAAGGGATCGTCTACTCTGTTCGGTCCGGGTTGCGATTGAGATCTGCTGATAATACATGTGCCGCAGCAAATGGGCTTGTCACTTATCAGCAGGAAAAAAGTGGCGGCTGCAAGGGGCCTGCTTAGTGGATAACCTACCCTGTATAGTTGCAGGCAATGAACGACCAACTAATTGCCTCTCGACTCATAACCGCTTCATTATCAAGCGGTAAGGTTGCGCATACCAGTATCGGCATCGGAGTCTGACACCCCCGAATAGCGAATGCCTGCTCGGGTAACTTTTCATTATCGGCCCTGATTTGGTCCAATCACGTTACATGATGCCCTGCTCTATTGCGGCTCCTGGAAGGAATCTGTAAGACAGTTTGCCTGACAATCCCAAGCTCCAAGCCGTTGATCGGTATCGGCTTCTCGCCGGAGCCCGTGTGAGAGGGGGCGTGGAGCGGCTGTCGCGCCCGATGGCGGTTGAGTGGCCCCGGATGGTGGTGAGGCGCTGTAAATCAGACAAACCTAATCGGGACAAGTCGATTCGCGGTCAGGACAAACCGTTTTCCAAGATAATACTCGGGCGGCCCGGCGTCCAGCGTCGCGGGGGTATCAATAAGGGGAGCCTATTGGGGCTCCCCTCGGGTAAACGCGTTGTTGAATCGCGTTAGCCCACCAGGTCCTTGAGGTCCTTGCCGGGACGGAAGTTGGGGACGTTGCGGGCCGGAATGTTGATCTTTTCCTGGGTCCGCGGGTTGCGGCCGGTGCGGGCCTTGCGCTCGGCGACGTAGAAGGTGCCGAAGCCCACGAGGGTGACGCGGTCACCCTGGCTGAGGGCGTCCTTGATGCCGTCGATGGCGGCGGAGAGAGAGTTGGTGGCCTGACGCTTGGTGAGACCGGTCTGGTTGGCAATGCGGTCAACGAGGTCTTGCTTGGTCATGATATCCCCCTTGTAGGTGGTTTTGGCGCCGGAGCGCCGGTGGGATCTTGCCTATCCGCCCTCCGCTGTGCTGGAGGGAGATCGTCACCGCCGGAAGATACGGAGCCGACGGTTGCTCTGTGACATAGAGGGAACTCTATGCGCCTGATAGTGTGTGCCAATAAGGCCGGATAACAAATGAAACAGTACCGTCGCTCTTGCTTGGTTGTCGTTGTGGACTACGGCCTGAGCTTCGAGGCCGTTGCATAATCCAGCGTCGCGGATGGATTGATGAATCAACGCCGACTATTGCTTGAGGCTTCGCGGTGTCGCTGTCGCCTGTTTGTTCGAGCCCGACGGCGGGTTGGCGTCGACAAGCTGTTTTGGCGGGCTGCTTGGCTTGTGGCGGTTCGGCTGGACTCGTGTTCGGCGGTTCTCGGCTCCGGTGCCACTGAGAGGTGCCGCTGAGCTGTCGTCCTGCCGCCGAGTGCTCCAGCGCCGATGATCGGGCGGCTTCCCGCTTTGCCTCCGGTGCCGCTGCGGGGGCCTGACGTTCCAGTGCGTCTAAAGCCAGTCCCGTGCCGCAGTCCGCTACAATCCCCGACGATAGTCCGTTATGCTTCCCGGGACATGCCGGCTCATCGCCGTCCAAATCCAGCTTCCAAGCCGGTCTATGTATTACTCGCCACTTCAGAACCGCTTCTGTTGTCTGGGGTTCGCCTGAGAACGCGCCCCCCAAAACCGGCTCCCGGGGATTGTTGGTATATGGGGTTTTAGGTGGCCCCCCTTACGTAGATGTACTATATACGGGCCTTTGCGGGAATGTCAAGGAAAAAATGACTGAAAAACCGCTGCTGGTGGGGTTTTAAGTATATTTCCCCTTTTTGGCCCGCTTCGGGGCTTTGATCGGCCGTTGACTTTACGGGTTGAGCCTCCTAGTATTTAAACTGTAGAGACTACCTTTGCTTGAAAAACGGTGAACCGCGTTGTATCGGGCCGCCGCACCGTGTGACGACAAGGTGTGGGCGGAGTGGGAAGCATGATGGAGTGATGAGAACGAACGGCTACAGCATCGTGATCCGCTCGCGGGTGGAGTCCCTGGCGCACATCAACCACTTCGTCAAGCGGGTCGGACGGCTGCACCAGTTGGAGTCCCGGGTGGTCGACGACGTGACGCTGGCTGTCTACGAGGGCTGCGCCAACGTGATCGAGCACGCCTACAACGGCGACGAGAGCCGGGAAATCCGCATCGAGCTGCGGGTGGACGCCGACGAGTTGACGGTTTTTATCTTCGACGACGGCCCGTTCTTCCTGCCCGAGGTGCGACGTAGCCCGGGGGTCGAGGAGCTGGTGGATACCGGCGCCGACGGCGGTTTCGGCCTGATGATCATGGAACGCCTGATGGACGTTATCGAACGCTACAGCCGGAACGGCTATAATGTATTGGAAATGCGTAAACAACTCGAGCGGCGATAGACCTCGACGACGGGAGCGGCGTGCGCGAGCTGACGATCGAGCTGGTTAACAAAACCTCGGAAGGCGTGTTGATATTCCGCATCGGCGGAATGCTGGGAGTGCAGGGTTCCACGGGGATCCAGCGCCTTTTTGACGCCTGTTTGGGCGAGGGGGCCTACAGCACCATCTTCGTGATGGAGGACCTGGAGTTCATCTCCAGCGCCGGGGTGGGGGCCTTCATCTCGGTGGCCAAGGAGATCCGGGCCGCCGGAGGCGACGTGGTCTTCGTGGCGATGCCGCCGCGCATACACCGCGTCTTCGAGAGCCTGGACCTGCTGGATTACTTCCAGAACTTCGAGGCGACCCACGAGGCGCTGGGCCACTTCAAGCGGTTGCGCCAGACCTCGACGACGACGACGGACTTCGCCGGCCTGGAGCCCGAGGAGGAGGTCCCGCTGCGATCGGTGTCGACTTCGACGGACGTCCTCGAGTTCGCGATGATGCTCAACGGCATCGACGGCAAGAGCAAGCCGCTCTCTACGGCGCTGGCGGCGGTGACGGCGCGCTTCAAGATCCCCTGGATGACCCTCTTCGGCGGCGACGGCCGGGGGTCCTTCATCCCGCTGGCCATCGCCGGACAGCGGCCGGGCCTGGGCAGCGGCTTCCGCATCCGCACCGACAGCCCCTTCATCGACTATCTGAGCAAGGCCGGTGAGGACTTCCTGGTCTTTCACCAGTGGAGCCGCGACCTGCCGCCCAGTCAGGAGCTCGACGGCATCCGCCTGGCCGGCACCCAGGGGATCATGCGCCTGCGCACCCACGAGGGAATCTACGGCTTCATCTGTTTCGGACCCAGCCCGATTGTCGAGGGCGAGATCGAGGCGCTGTCGCTGCTCGGCCAAATGCTCAACTGGTTCGTCGCCTACCACCGCAACCGCACGGAGCTGGCCAACGAACTCGACGAGGTTCAACAGCGTCTCACGGCGGCCAAGCGGGCGCTGGACAAGTCGGGCCGCAAACTGGCCCGCAAGACCGTCGAGCTGAAGACGATCTTCTCGGCCACCCAGGAGTTCACGGCCAGCCGGGCCACCAAGGAGCTGCTGGGCACCTTCCTGATCACGCTGATCGGCCAGCTCGCCGCGGCGGGCGGGGCGGCCTTCCTCGTCGAGAAGAACCGTCTCAACCTGCAGATGGTCAAGGGCGTCAAGACCGGCGACGCCGGCTTCTCGGCGCCGCTGCCGCCGAAGATGGAGAAGCTGCTGATGGCCGCCAAGCGTCCCCTGCCGCTGCTCTCTCTGGCCGAGCACGAGGACGGCCGGCTGACCGAGAGGCTGGCCGAGCTGGGGATGACCATGGTCTGCGGCCTGACGACCACGCGGGACTTCCTCGGCCTGGTCGCCGTGGGACCAAAGATCGGCGGCTCGCGCTACGATTCCGAGGATCTGCAGATGATGTGGACCCTCTCGCGGCAGCTCTCGGTGGCCCTCGAGAACGCCCGGCTCTTCCAGCGCCTCGAGGGGCACAACGTCAAGACCATCCGGCGGCTGATCGCCGCCATCGACGCCCGCGACCCCTACACCCGGGGACACTCCGAACGGGTCAGCCGCTACGTGGCCCAACTTGCCGAGAAGCTGGGTCTCGAACGCAAGCGCATCCAGCCCATCGTCTACGGCGCAATTCTCCACGACGTCGGCATGATCGCCACCCTGGCCGACGCCACCCTGCAGGACACCGTCAATCTTTCGGAGGAGGAGCTCCAGCAGGTCCACACCCACCCGGCCGTGGGCGCCGATATCCTGGCCGCCCTGGGCTTCGAGGAGGATTGCGTGGCCACGGTGCGTCAGCATCACGAACGCTACGACGGCGGCGGCTACCCCGACGGCCTCTCCGGCGCCGAGATCCACCTCGGCGCCCGCATGGTGGCTATCGCCGACTCCTACGACACGATGGTCTCGGGCCGCCGCTACCAGCAGCCCAAGCCGAACCATGAGGCCTTCGCGGAGCTCAAAGCCGAAGCCGGCAAACGCTACGACCCCGAGCTCGTCGAGACCTTCGTCGCCATGATGACCGCCAAGGCCGGTTGATCATGCACCGCGTCCACATCTACACCGGCGACGGCAAAGGCAAGACCACGGCGGCCTTCGGCTTGGCCCTGCGCGCCCGGGGCCGAGACCTGCGGGTCGCCGTGGTCCAGTTTCTCAAACGCGGTGACTTCGGCGAGGTCATCGCCGCCCTCCGCCTGGGGATCGAGGTCGAGCAGTTCGGGACCGGCGGCTTCGTCGACCCCACCGCCCCGCCCGAAGAGGACCGCCGCCTGGCCGCGGCTGCTTGGACCCGCCTCGTCGAACTCTGTGATACGACAAAGCTGGACCTGCTTATCGCCGACGAGCTGCTGGTGGCCGTCGATCTTGGACTGGTCGACCTCGCCGCAGTCTGCGAGCTGATCGATTCCCGCCCCGCCGTCGAACTCGTCCTCACCGGGCGCAACGCCCACCCCGAACTGGTCCGCCGAGCCGACCTGGTCAGCGAGGTGCTGGCCCTAAAGCACTACTACGACGAAGGCTTACCGGCCCGCAGGGGCATCGAGTACTGAAGCGTCCCACCGCGAGACCCCGGCAACACCGACGCACCCGGCGCAAGCCCAGTCAAACCCTTACGCCCGTAACCGTCGTCCCCGCCCGGCTTTGGCACATTTCTTGCAGCAGGGCGGGGCGGCCTCCGTCCAAATCCGGCCGCGCACTCCGCAAGAAATGTGCCAAAGCCTCGCACCGGTGCGTTCCGGCGCTCCGGCGGCCGGTGAGGCTGTTTGACTGGGCTTACGCCTGCGTTGATGCCTGCGAGTGATCAGTCGCTTCCACTAAAACGGGAGGAAGACACTGCGCCGCCTGATTTGCCTATTCACCGTTTTGGTTCTGGGGGTGGCGACCGCCCCGGCGCTGCGTCCCAACCGCCGGGGTCTTTCCGGCTGGCCCCCGCCGCCCGAGGAGCGCTACGACGTGTTCACCGAACTAGCCGCCGCGGCGGCGGAGCTGGACGACGCCGCCCTGGTCGGTCAGCTTCTCGTCGTTGGTTTGGACGGACGCTCGATGAGTGACGCTGTCCGGCGGCGCCTCGATGAGCTACGTCCGGCCGGGGTGATCCTCTTCGGGCGCAACCTGAGCGATCCCGAGCAGACGGCGCGGTTCAACACCGATCTACAGCGCGCGGCGGCGGAGCTGGGTCTGCCGGGGCTGTTGATCGCTGTGGACCAGGAGGGCGGCCGGGTGCGCCGTCTCAAGACCGGCTACACACCGATCCCGGCGATGGCCGAACTGCCGGGCGCCGCCGACGAGGCCGGGGCGCGACGGATCGGCGAGGTGATCGGCCGCGAGCTCCGCGCGGCGGGCTTCAACTGGAACCTGGCCCCGGTGGTCGATGTGCTGACCAACCCGGACAACCCCGGGATCGGCGACCGGGCCTTCTCCGGTGATCCCGCCGTGGTCGCCCGTTACGCCGCGGCGCTGGCCGAGGGCCTCAACGCCGCCGGGGCGGCCTGCTGCGCCAAGCACTTTCCGGGCAAGGGCGAGGCCGCCCGCGACGCCCATTACGACCTGCCGCTGATCGACGTCGACACCGAACATCTGGAGGTGTACGAGTGGCCGCCCTTCCGCTCCCTGTTGGCGGACAACCACCCGGCACGGGCGGCGATGGTCAGCCATGTGGTCATCCCGGCCCTGGACCCCGAGCTGCCCGCCAGCCTCTCCCCGGCGGTCTACCGGGCTCTGCGCGGCGAGATCGGCTTCGACGGCGTGGCGGTGACTGATGACCTCGAGATGGGGGCGATCGTCAACGATTACGCCGTGGGCGGCGCGGCGCGGATGGCCGTCGCCGCCGGTGCCGATCTGGTGCTGGTCTGCCACGACGGCGACCGGATGACCGCAGCGCGCGACGCCCTGCTGGAGGCCCTGATCGGAGGTGGACTGGAGCGGGGGGAGCTCGTTCGGCGCGTGGTGCGGGTCTGGGCGCTCAAGCTGGCCCTGGGGTTGCCCCTGCCGGGGTTGGAGGAGTACGAACTGGCGCGCGGGGAGCTCTACCTGCGGCGGGGCCTGGATTCCGCGCCCCCGGTCGAGCCGCCGCCGCTTTCGGTCTGCGGCTCGGCGGAGCATCGGCGCATCGTTCGCGAAGCGCTGGGAGGCGGTTAGCGGGAGTCGGTCGGTGGGTCGAATTCGACGCGGGCGGGGTCCAACGACCCCGCCCCGTCTAATGAGTTCGCCATGAGCGGTCGATTCTGGCTTTCCCTCCGCCGGGCCGGGTGCGGGGCCGGTTCCCAGCCCGCGCTCGACGGAGCGGGATTGACCGACGGCGTCTTTTAATCTATATCTTGGAGAGACAACCGCTTGCCGCTCAAGCCAGCTCCGATGGGAGACTCAATGCGCCGTCCGCTTTTCAGCTCCGCCCTGTTCATCCTGCTGACCCTGACGGCAGTCCTTGCCGCTGCCGACGACGCTCCGCCGATCCCCCGCTGGATCGATCCCCTGGGCCGCGAGCCGCTGCCCCACGCGGTCTGGCTCTCGGCCAATCCGGAACGATCCGAGGTTGAAAGTCCGCTGACCAGCCGTGCCTGGACCTCACTGGAGCGCGCCGCCGGCGATCTCTTGATCATCGTCGAAGACCGGCTCAGCGCCGCTCTGGACTCCGAGCTGACCACCTGGTACGCTGATCTGGCCGCCGAGGGCTGGACCATCGACGAGCGGCTCTACACCGGCGGCGACGTAGGCGTGGTTCGGCAGATGATCAGCGGCTCCGGGGCCGACGGCGCGGTGCTGGTCGGTCAGATCCCCGTGCCCTGGTTCGAGCTGGACGAACCGGACTGGGGCTATTGGACCCACGAGGAGTTCCCCTGCGACCTGTTCTACATGGACACCGACGGCGTTTGGGCCGATAACGACGGCGACGGCATCCTGGACTCGCACACCGGGGCGATCGACCCCGAGCTGTGGGTCAGCCGGATCAGCGCCCGGGAGCAGACCTTCGGCCTGGAGATCGACCTGCTGCGCGGGTACTTCAACAAGAACCACCAGTATCGCACGGCGGGGTTGGGCGTTCCCGACCGTGGTCTGGCCTACAACGACGACGACTGGTCCTACTCCGGCTACGATTACGGTCTGGGCGCGGCCTACGCCGACATCACCGCGTTCAACTCCGACGGCACCACCACCGCCGACCATCTGCTGGGCCGGTACGCCGACGGCTACGAGTTCGTCCACCTGATGAGCCACTCCTCGCCCTGGGGCCACACCTTCAAGGTGCCCGGGGGTTACGCCGGCAGCATCTTCAACTACGAGATCGAGGCCCTGACGCCCGAGGCCGTCTTCGTCAACCTGTTCAGTTGCTCCTGCACCCGCTTTGTCGAGTTCGACAACATCGGCAACTGGTACATCTTCCACGACGGTCCGGGCCTGGTCTCCCTGGGCAGCGCCAAGACCGGCTCGATGCTCAACCACGACGAGTTCTACACCCCCCTGGGAAGCGGGCTGTGCATCGGCGAGGCCTACGAGGACTGGGCGCAGGATAACATCTATCCCGGCATGAGCAACTACAACAAGAACTGGTTCTATGGACTAAACATCCTGGGTGACGCCACGCTCCTGCCCCACGGCGGCTCCCGGGAGCCGAGCCTGGACGGCTTCCGCAACCCGGTTCCCCCCGAAGACCTGCTGGAGGACTGGGTGACGGTGTCGACGAGCGTTCATTCCGACGTCGCCCCGGCACTGGTTGGCACCCCGGGCGGCGCCTGGTGCGCCTGGGTCTCCGCCGAACAGGGCCGCTCGAGCATCTACGTCAGCGAGCTCGGCGGCGACTGGAGCGCGCCCCAGGCTCTGGACACCGCCACCTACTGGGAGTACGGTCCGGCCCTCGAGGTCGGCGACGGCATGGTCCACTGCGTCTTCTCCCGTTTCGACGGCGACACCTACGATTACGACCTGCTGCACTCGGTCAACACCGGCTCGGGGTGGAGCGCACCGCAGGCGATTCGCCAGCTAGAGGGCTACGACCTCTACCCGGCGCTGTGCTATTCCGGCGGCAAGCTCTGGCTGGTCTGGCAGAGATGGACCGGCGACGGCTGCTACCTGATCTCGAGCGCCAACCAGGGCTCCTGGGCAAACCTATCCGCCGTGGGCTCCGATGAAGCCGCCGAGCCCACCCTGTGTCCCGACGGTGGCGGCGGCGTCCACCTGGCCTACCAGGGCCGCGGTCCCGACACCGCCTGCGAGATCCGCCTGCGCAGTAACGGCGGCTCGGGCTGGAGCGGAGTCGAGGCCCTGCCCGGAACGGGCTCCAATCCCGCCCACCCGGTTCTGTTCCGTGGCTCCGACGGCACTCTCTGGTGCGCCTTCGAGGACGCCTACGGCGACACCACCGCCGTCTATGTCAGCCGGGACACGGGCGGCGGCTGGCAGACGCCCGAGCGCCTGACCGACGGCGGCCTGGCCGCCCACCGACCGGGCCTGGCCGAGGGCGTCGACGGTGTGGTCTGCGTCTTCTGGGCCGACGACGGAGCAGAGCGCTCCGCCTACCTCTGCGCCTACGACGGCGGATGGGGTGCGCCGGAGCGCTTGTCCGACAATGGACTCACGGCCTGGGAGCCCGCCGTCTGCGCCGCCGGCGACGGACGCCTGACCACGGCCTGGCAGCAGTACGACGGCAACGACCTGCAGATAGCCGCCGCCGCCGAGCCCTCCAGCGAAATCAACGGCGTCGAGCTCGCCGCCGCGTCGACCGATGAGGGCGTCCTGCTGAGTTGGTCGATTGACGGCGACCGACCGTCCTCGATCCGTGTTCTGCGCGGGGAGGACGACCCTGTCGCTGTTTCCGGCTCGCTGCCCGGCGAGACCACCCGCTGGCTGGACCGGGACGTGGAGACCGGCTGGGGATACCACTACTGGCTGGAAGCAACGGATAGCACAGGCCATACCACAGTATTCGGTCCCACGGAGGTCGTGGTTGTTCCCGAATTCGAGCGGATGCTGAGTCTGGAAGCCCCCTGGCCCAGTCCGGCGGTCGATTCGATCACTCTGGCCTTCGAGCTGCCCTCGGATGTGGACGATGCGAGTATCACGATCTACGATCTGGCCGGGCGGGTTGTCGAAGAAATCTGCATTGCTTCCGCACCTGGGCGGCAGACGATCAGCCTGGACACCACAGCCTACCAGCCCGGCGTCTACCTGGTCCACCTCGCCACCAACAGCGCCGGCGATACGAGAAGGTTCGTCATCGGCAGGTAAAACGGCGCTTTGTGGATTAAACAAAGCACCATGGAACGTGATCGAAACAGTGGGCTAAAAAGGGGGGACCGAGCGGGTACTCGTCATCCAACTGGGTCAAGCTATGATCCCGATATGCTTTTGCGAAGCTTATACGCTTGTTTTGAAGCGCTTATGAGCCGGGTAGATTGGTTGTTTAGGGATCGTCTACCCTGTTCGGACCGGGTTATAGATGTACTCCGCTGATAACACGCATGTAGCAGCAGTTAACAATCATAACCCGGTACGAACACGGCACAAGATCGCCTTATGTAATAGAGGGCGGGGTCCAGTGACCCCGCCCCTTGATAGTGTTCGGTACAAGCGGACGATCGGTTCAATCACCCGGCGGGTGCCAGCCCGTTACCTCGGGCTCGCGACGCAGCTCCTCGTCCAGCTTACCGGTTCGCTCGACCACCTTCGACCAATCCAGCTCGGCGGCCCACTCCCGGGCCGCGGCGCCCATCCGGGCCAGCAGGCCGCGGTCGCCCAGCAGACGGTTGATTTTGGCGGCGATGTCGGCGGGATCGCGGGGGTCGGCCAGCAGCCCCGTCTCACCGTCGCGCACGGCGTCGGGCACACCGCCCATCGTCGAGCCCAGGGAGGGGGTCCCGGCGGCGCCGGCCTCGATGTAAACGATGCCGAAGCCCTCGGCCCGACCCGGCGGTTCATCCCGGCTGGGCATGCAGAATAGATCGGCCAAGCGGTAGTGTGCCGTCATCTCCTCGTCGGCCACCCGGCCCAGGAAGCGAACCCGTTCGCCGACGCCCTCTTCCTCCACCAGACCTCGGACCGTGGGCAGGTACTCGCCGGAGCCGCCGATGAGCAGGTGGGCGTTCGGGTGTTCGGCGAGAATGTTGGGCAGGGCGCGAACCAGCATATCGAAGCCCTTGCGCGGCACCACCCGGCCGACGATGTAGAGCAGGGGGGCCTCGGCGGGCAGCTCGTAGCGCCTCCGCAACGCGTCGAGTTTCTCCGCTGGCACCGGGGCGCTGAAGCGCTCGAAGTCCACGCCGGGGTGGATCACCGCCAGCCGATCCCGGGGGGTCTTATGGTACTCGGCGCAGAGCTCGGCTGCGTAGGCGGCGTTGGGCACCATGCGCGTAGCCTCGCCCAGGCTGGCGCGGAAGTAGGGCGCCAGGAGTTTGTTTCTACCCCAGCTCAGGTTCTCGGTGCCGTGGGCGTAAACAAGATAGGGCCAGCCGCCGATGGCGCTGAGCAGCCAGGCGACCTGGGAGGTCGGCAGGCCGAAGCCGACGTGGATGGTCGACGGATTCTCGGCGGCTACGGCTCGACTGGCGGTGCTGAAGAGCGAGAAGAAGTCGCTGAGGAAGTGGAGCGAAAGCGAGCCCAGGAAACCCTCGATGGTTTTCAGCACCCGGGGGGCGGGTTTGCTACCGGGCAGCAGGGCGGCGGACTCGGCGGCTCGACGGGCCAGGATGCGCAATTGGCGCGGGTTCTCACGGCGACCGGCGAAGTAGCGCAGGACGGGGACGGGGCTGGCGGTGTCGAATTCGCGCCATCCGAAGCGGTGGCGGTCGAGAACACGCACCCGCAGGCCGCTCTCGGACAAACCCTCGGCCGCGTTGCGCATCCAGGTCTCGATACCGCCCACCGCCGGGGCGTAGGAGCCGGCCAGGTAGAGGATGCCGTCACCTGGAGTGATCGTCTCACAATAGGTGATCGACTCCAACCCGCGGCGAAAGAGCCGCGCCGTGCGCCGGGCCAGGGCTCGACTCAGCGGCGGTGGGTACCAGGGCAGGGAGGTCTTGGTCAACCGGCTGGGGCCGGTGGTGTTGTTGACATGCCAGATCTCGGCGGCGTGGGCCAGGGCGATAAGGCGCAGCCGGCGGGGGATGTCGCCGCGCCGGAAGCTGACCAGGTAGATACGATGGAAGCGGCGGCCGCGCAGCCGCCTTTCCAGGGCCCGCATAACCCCGCCGGGCTCCCGGGCCAGCTCGCGCAAACGGACTATCTCCGTCGCCGGCGGCCAGGTGGTCATAGCCGGGTGATCGATCTCGATGATCAACGCGTTGTTGTTAAAAGTCTTTCCGCTCATCAGGCCGGCCTCAACGGTAGTGGAGCAGGTGGGTCTCGGCCGCCGCCCAGCCCTCTTCATCGTCGATCAACACCAGGTCCTGCACGTTCTCCGTCGTCGGCGAGTCGGCGGCGGCCAGGCCGTCCGCGTCGAAGCTGAACAGGACGCCGCCCAATCCGCAGGCCCAGCCGGAATCGTCCGAACCGGGGAAAAGGTCCATCCCGCGAAGGGCGGCGACCTCTTCGTCCACGCTCTGCAGCGCGCCGGAGTCGAAGCGGAACAGACCGCCGCCGTCGCCGACGACCCAGCCGCTGTCACCGTCGCTCAACACGCAATCCTCCAGGCGCTCCCCACCGATGTCGACGAAGTGATTGTCTACGCCGTCGAACCAAAGCAAGGCGCCGTCGCCGGCGGCGTCGGCGCCGACGACGAGATAGGGTCCGTCGGCGGACACGTCGACCGCCCGCCAGAGGTAATCGCCCTGATCGGTGTGCAGGGTCCAACCGCCGCCGTCGTTGATCCAGACCTGACCCCGGGAACCGGCGGCGATCGCCCGGTCCGTTTCGTTGACCGCCACGGCGGCCAGGAAGGCCGCATTCTGCAGAAGCACCTCGCTCCAGCCAGTCCCGGGGGCGTGCTCGAACAGGCGGCCGTCGCCGGCGGCGTCGGCGCCGCAAACCCAGGCCCCGCCGTCGCTGCGCACCGCCGCGCCGGTGAACTCGACGCCCGTGCCACTGTGGATGGGTCGCCAGTCCTCGCCGTCATAGCGCCAAGCCTGACCGGCGTCGCCGACCAGGTAGCCGACGCCTGCCGCGTAGTCGATGGCGCGCAGGCCCGTCGCCGGACCGTCGGGCGGCTCCACCGCCACCCAGGCCGTCGCCAGATCGATGTCATCGTCACAGCCGCCCAGCGCCGAGATGCCAACGGTCAGGCCGAGTATGACCACGGTGAAAGCCGCTGAACCTCGTAATCCCTGCATGGTTTCTCCTGGGACAAAACGCCGCTCGTTCAGCCAACGGCCAGCCGGCCGCCCGGCGACTTTCGCCGGAGCCTCCGCGCGGCGACCTCCGGCCGGAGCCGGCGTTGGCACGTTTCTTGCGCAGACACGGGACGGCGGGCCGAGAACCGCTCCCCGCCCCGCTGCAAGAAACGTGCCAACGCCTCCGCGCGCGAGCGTTCCAGCGCCTGAATGGCCGCAGGGTGGTTCGGCGAAGGTCGCCGGGCTAGACGAACAGCGAGCTGATCGAGAGCTGGAAATGGGTGCGGCGGATGGCCTCGCCGAGGAGTCGGGCGACGCTGACCTGGCGGATCACGGGAGGGGCGCCCTCGCGCAGGGGGATGCTGTCGGTGACGATGAACTCCTCGAACTCGGAGTCGGCCAGGCGTTCGAAGGCCGGTCCGGCGAAGATGCCGTGGGCCACGGCGGCGCGCACGCTCTTGGCGCCGTACTCCTTGAGCATCCGGGCGGCGTTGACCATGGTGCCCCCGGTGGCGATGATGTCGTCGATGATGAAGCAGTGCTTGTCCTTGACGTCGCCGGTGAGTGTCAGGGCCTGGGAGGCGTCGGCGGCGTAGCGGCTCTTGCCGACGATGGCGAAGCCGGAGTTGAGTCGGTCGGCGTAGCTGCGGTTTACCTTGGCGCTGCCGGCGTCGGGGGCGACGACGACCAGCTCCTCGGGGGGGAAGCGGCGCATCTCCTCGAGGAAGATCGGCTTGGCGTAGAGGTGGTCCACGGGGATGTCGAAGTAGCCCTGGATCTGCCCGGCGTGGAGCTCCATGGTCAGCAGGCGGTCGATGCCGGCGCGGACCAGCAGGTTGGCCACCAGCTTGGCGGTGATCGGCACGCGGGGTTTGTCTTTGCGGTCCTGGCGGGCGTAACCGAAGTAGGGCACCACGGCGGTGACCCGGTTGGCGCTGGCCCGGCGCACGGCGTCGACCATCACCAGCAGCTCCATCAGGTGGTCGTTGACCGAGCCTTCGTCGGTGGCGCAGGTGGGCTGGAGGATGAAGACGTCGCGGCCGCGGACGTTTTCGTGGATTTCAACGCGGATCTCGCCGTCGGCGAAGCGGCTCACCAGGCGGTCGCGCAGCGGCGTATGCAGGTAGGCGGCCACACCTTGGGCCAGTTGGGGGTGGGAGTTGCCGTGAAACAGATACAGATCGAGCATGGAATCCCTCGTCGTTGGGCGGGGAGCGCCGGGCGTCCTCCGCCGAGGCTGAGTAAGCGTCTATCCCCGGTGGCCGTCGGGATCGTCCAGGCCGCCGCCGACGCGGAAGCGGCCGACGATGTAGCCGGTCAAGCCGCCGCCGACCAGGGCGAAGAGGAAGAAATACCAGAAGGGTATCTGGACCAGGATAGCCACGGGCGTATCGAGGACCAGGGCCAACAGGGCGCCCTGGCTGACGCCGTAGCGCCAGAGCGGTGCCGAGCCGATGACGAAGCAGACCGCCAGGCGGTGTCCGAAGAAGGCCAGGAGCTGGAAGGTGGAAACGCCGCCCTCGGTGATCATCGGCAGCACCTGGAAGACGCCCAGCAGGACGCCCATATAGATACCGATCAACCAGGGCTTGCGCCAGCCGGCGGGCTCTTTGGAATCAGGCATAGGAGGTTGGTTTCGGGTGGTGGTGCGGTTTACCAGATGCGGGACGCCGAACGTAGAGTCAGTTGTAGACGAGACGTTGCTCCTCGTCTTGATCCTTCCTCGACGCCGGGTTTGGCGCGGAGTTCCGCCGGACGCCTGCGAAGCTGGACGGCGGGCCGAACAGGGCGATCATCCAGCCAGCGTTGTGAGCGGCGGCAGCGGTGACTCTTACCCTCCCAGACGGGTGATGAAGGAGCCGTCGGCGGCGTCGATGACCAGATCGGTGAACTCGCGGTCCTCGTCCTCGTTCATCGGAGCGGCCAGGCGCAGGAAGACGCGGTAGGTCGGCTTGTCGCGGTAAGGTTCGCCGGTGCCCTCGGGGTCGCCCTGGTTGACCAGATAGATGCGCTCGAGCTTCCAACGTTCCAACTCGGGCTCGGGGCGGTCGTCATTGGCCAGGGCTGTTTGCAGGGCGGTGGAGGAGTCGACGGCGACGCCGACGAGTTCGTTGCGCGCCGCGCCCAGGGGCCAGGAATCGTGGTCGTCGCCGGAGCCTTCGGGCGGCGAGACCTCCATGGTCAACGGCCGTACGCCGGCGGTGAGGACTACCTTGTAGCAGCGTCGCAGGGCCGGCGAGTAGTAGGCGACCTCCCACTCGCGGTGTCGACCGGCGCTGGGCTCGGGACCCGAGGCCAGGGCGTAGGGGTAGGCGTCGGACTGCCAGCCCTCGCCCAGGGGCTCGGCCAGCATCAGGGCCTCCATGGCGCTGTAATCGGATTTGGCCGGCAGATCGATCAGGGCGGGATCGGCGGCTCGCACCAGGCTGCGTCCATCGGAGAACCAGGTCAGTCTCCCCCGGGTGTCGTCGGCGGGCAGGCGGACCTCCAGATTCTCCTCACCGGCGGCTAGAACCTCAAGCAGGCTGCCCGGCGGCAGTTCGATTTCCTCCTCGGCGGTGTGGAGGATCGCCCTGGATCCGCCGCGGGTGACGACGTAACTGCCGACGGTCGGCGGAGCCGGTTTTTCGACTACCGGTGTTCGCTGGCACTGGAAGATCTCGCCGAAAACCACCAGCAACACCAGGGCGGCCAGGATGACCGTCATCAGGGCGCTGAAGAGAATAACCCGCTGTTTAGCCATAAGGCACTCAGTTCTCTTTGTTTATAGTTGAGCGTGTTCTCGATGTCTTTCCCGGGCGGGTTGTTCGCCGACCAAACCGGGAGGAATGGTTGGTCCAGCGGAGCGGACCGTTATACCGGAGCCTTATTATAACCAGCTTGGCGGAGCTAAGCAACTATCGCCCGTTCCGCAACAAGCGAGGGCTTCGGGATCGCCGGGTGCACCGCGGGCTGGAACACCCGAAGGCGCTGCTGCGTAAACTGCAGTGAGCACCGCTGCCGCGTCGCTGTGGTAGAATCGGGAGCGCCGTTGGAAACGCATCAACCTGGAGGCGGAATGAACCGAAACAACCTGACCATCGCCGCGATAATCCTGCTGGTTATGATGGCCCTTCCCGGCTGCGCCGAGGAGGAGCCGGGTGTCGAGGAGCCGGGCTCCGAGGACGCGGCCGCCGATAACGGCCGTGACGCATCCGTGGCCGAGATGGATACCGAGATTGCTTACGAGCGCGAGAACGCCATCGTCAACGCCACCCGCACCGCCGCCCCGGCCGTGGTGACCATCACCACGCTGACCCGCTACACCGAGCGGGTCTACGATCCCTGGAGCGGCTTCTTCGACGATCCCTTCTTCCGCGAGTTCTTCGGCTACGAAGGCCCCATGGAGCCCCAGTACCGGGAGCGCGAGATCCCGGGGATGGGCTCGGGCTTCATCATCGATTCCGAGGGACACGTGCTGACCGCCGAGCATGTCGTCCACGACGCCGACGAGATCGAGATCACCCTGCCCGACGGGCGCAGCTTTCCCGGCGAGATCGTCGGCCGCGACCCCTACACCGACACCGCCGTGGTGCGAATTATCGACGGCGAGGACCTGCCCGTGATGACCCTGGGCGACTCCGACGACCTGCAGGTCGGCCAGTGGGCCATCGCCATCGGCAACCCCTTCGGCTTCGTCGTCAACGACCCGCAGCCCTCGGTGACCGTGGGCGTGGTCAGCGCCACGGGGCGCACGATGACCTCGCGCCTGGCCACCGGCGAGGGACGGATCATCGAGGACCTGATCCAGACAGACGCCGCCATCAACCCGGGCAACTCCGGCGGCCCCCTGGTCAACTCCCTGGGCGAGGCCATCGGCATCAACTCCTCCATCCTCTCCACCTCGGGGGGCAACCAGGGCATCGGCTTCGCCATTCCGATCAACACCGCCCGCGAGGTCGCCGAGGAACTGATCGCCCACGGCAACGTCCGGCGACCCTACGTCGGCTTCTACCTCCAGGACATCACGCCCTCGATCGCCCAGGCCCTGGGCCTCTCCTCCACCGAGGGAGCCATTGTCACCGAGATCGAGCCCGGTTCGCCGGCGGCCGAGGTCGGACTCGAGCCCGGTGACGTCGTCCTGAGCTACAACACGGAACCCATCACCAGTCTGCAGGACTTCTACGACGAGTTCCAGACCAGCGCCCCCGGCGATGAGCTGGTGCTCAAGGTCCAGCGCGACGGCCGGCTGTACAAGGTCGCCCTGGTCATCGACGAACAGGTGGTCGAGGTGGAGTAGCCGGGTGGGCGGCGTAATCGCCGATTGCGTCCGCCTTCAACCGAGGTTTCCGAAGGGCCGGGGTTGATAATCCCGACCCTTCGCTAGCATCCCGCCGGAAAATTGACCACCGATAATCCGACGGGACGTCACCGATGCGCCTGGACAAGACCGGGCCGTCCGGGACGATCAGGTCGATCAGGGTCGACTGGTTCGCTTCTCGCCACCGTCAGGCAACAAGACAACGTCCGGGCATGTCCGGTCAGGCCGCAGTTCAGGCCGCAGTTCCGTTGACGGACAGATTGCGTTCATTGCCCGCCCGCCGCCCTCCGCGCTCCGCCGGCGGGACGCCGGAGATCTGCTTGGACATCATTGAATGTGATTGGACAAAAGGGCTGAAAAAGCGAGCTTCACAAACAAGTATTGGCTGTTTAGTTGCGTTCGGTTTGAACCCCGATACTATCATGCGCAGTCTTGTTACTTGATATTGGGGCGGTTATGAGTCGCGCGGCAGCCGGGTGGTCGTTCCATGCCGGCAACCAGCCGGGGAGGGTTATCCACCAAGCAGGCCCCTTGCAGCCACAGCTTTATGACTGCTGATAAGTGACAGGCGCATCTAATGCAAAACCTGTATTATCAGCGGAGTGCGATCACTAACCGGTCCGGGCAGGGCAGGCGATCCCTGTGCTTGATTATCCCGCGCTCGGGTTGATCGCCGCTTCTCCATATTATGAGGAGACGGCCCGGATTGACGCGGCCCCGCCGTCGACGCGACATCCCCTCCCCCGTCTTTCCCGGCGGCGGCGTCTGTGGTAGGATTGACGCACCGACCATCCCCGCCCCACCGCCACCCGAACCGCGACTCTAACCGCGAGGACCGGCGATGATCCCGCGCTACAGCGTCCCCGAGATCGAGCGCATCTTCAGCGACCAGGCCCGCTTCGAGACCTGGCTCGAGGTCGAGCTGGCCGCCGCCGAGGCCATGGCCGAGCTGGGGATGATTCCCGCCGAGGTCGTCGAGGTCTGCCGGGCCAAGACCAGCGAGACCCCGCCGGACCCCGAGCGCATTCGCGAGATCGAGCGCACCACCCGCCACGACGTCATCGCCTTCCTCGAGCACCTGGCCGAGATCATCGGTCCCGAAGCCCGCTGGCTGCACCTGGGCCTGACCTCCTCCGACGTGCTGGACACCGCCCTGGCCCTGCAGCTCAGCCGTTCTCACAAAGTGGTCGCCGCGGCACTCGAGGAGCTGCTGACCACCCTGGCCGCCCGGGCCGTCGAGCACAGGGACACCCTCTGCGTGGGCCGCAGCCACGGCATCCACGCCGAGCCGACCACCTTCGGCCTCAAGCTGCTCTCCCTCCACGCCCACTTGCAGCGCGACCGGGGGCGCCTCGAGGCCGCCGCCGCCGGGCTGCGCGTCGGCCAGCTCTCCGGCGCCGTCGGGGTCTACACCAACCTCGAGCCCCGCGTCGAGGAACGGGCCTGCGAGCTGCTGGGCCTCGCCCCGGCGCCGGTCTCGACCCAGATCCTCCAGCGCGACCGCCACGCCGCCTACCTTCAGGCCCTGGCCTTGCTCGGAGCCGGACTCGAGCGGCTGGCCGTCGAGATCCGCCACCTCCAGCGCACCGAGGTCGCCGAGGTCCGCGAGCCCTTCACCGCCGGGCAGAAGGGCTCCAGCGCCATGCCCCACAAGCGCAACCCCATCGTCACCGAGCGCCTCACCGGGATGGCCCGCCTGCTGCGCACCAACGCCCTGGCCGCCCTCGAAAACGTCGCCCTCTGGCACGAGCGCGACATCAGCCACTCCTCCGTCGAGCGGATCATCATCCCCGACTCCCTGCACCTGGCCATCTACATGCTGCGCAAGGCGACCTTCGTCGTCGGCGGTCTGGTCGTCGACGCCGCGCGGATGCGGGCCAACCTCGAGCTCTCCCGGGGGTTGTTGGCCTCCTCGGCCCTGCTGGTCGAGCTGATCCGCGCCGGAGCCGAGCGCAAGCGGGCCTACGAACTCGTCCAGCGCCACGCCCTGGCCGCCTGGGAGGGTGAGGTCGACTTCCGCTCCGCCGTCGAGGGCGACGGGGAGATCGCCGGGCTCCTCGACGCCGCGACGATCGAAAAGAGCTTCGATCCCCGGCCGCGGTATCTCGACGAGACGTTCAAGCGGGCGGGGTTGGAGTAGGGGGCGGTTGTCAGAAGGTTGGCTGACTGGGAATCGGCCGTTTTGCTCCAAAGCACGGCCCCGTGGGTCTGGACCCCTGCGGGCCGCCGGGAATGGCTGGTGTAGGACGGCCCCGAGAATCTGGATTCCAGAGGGCTGTTAGGAGAGGGTTCTGTAGGGCGGTCCCTCTGCGGGCCGCCGCAGATGGCAAACAAGCGCAGCTTCGACTACAGCCCACGTTTCAGCGGGACGACGATTGGAAAGGAGGATAAGGAGTGAGCCATGTCTTAACGCTCCAATCAAGGCGTTTTAATCTAACGGTTCAAAACGAGCTTGGAAAACCAGTAAAGAGTAAATATTCGGATGTAAGGTTATATGCAGCGAAAGATCAATGGGCATCATGGAACCTGTTCGGACCAAGTCATGGCTGATATTGAAGGGTTCACCGAGCGGGCATTCGCGGATCGGGCGCGTTCGACATTGAACCCGACACTCTCTTCCTCAGCCATATTGCCTGAGGAATGAATCGGTTATGGACCGAGTGGCAATCGAATGGTCGTTATCTATGAGCTAATTGGCTGGGTAGGTTATCCTCCGAGCACGCCCTTTCTCGCAGCCACTTTATTCGTTGCTGATAAATGGCAGGCAAATTTGTCATGGCATCATGGAGCATGTTCGGACCAAATCAGTACCGAATACGAGAGCTTCAAGAGCAAGGATTGGCTGATTAGTTGCATCCGACTTCACCCCAGATACTTTACTACGCGGTCTTATTGCATGATATTGTGGCAGTTATGAGTCGGGCGGCAATCGGGTGGCCGTTCTTCGCCGGCAACCAGGCAGGGCGGGTTATCCACCAAGCAGGCACCTTGCAGCCGCCACTTTTTAGCTGCTGATAAGTGACAAGTGTAGCTGCTACAACACGTGTATTATCAACGGAGTATGTTTTATCCCAGTCCGAACAGGGTATACGATCCCAAAGAGTGTTAAGCGTTGAACAAATAGCTAGTAGTGGGCAGAGAATGCTTGTCTATGAGCTTACCACCAAGCAGAGTCGATAAATGCCGGAGCCGGCCCGCAAGGGTCCCGACTCGCGGGACCGCCCTGCAGAGCGGGAACGGAAGCGCCTTCACCTATCAACTGATCAATCCAGCCGCCCGATTCGCGCGCAGCAGCACCCGAACCAACTGATCCCGATCGACCACAAAACCCCGCCAAGCGAGGTTAGACCGATGACCGACAAGATCCTCTACGAAGGCAAGGCCAAGGTGGTCTTCGCCACCGACGACCCCAACGTCGTGCGCCTCTACTACAAGGACGACGCCACGGCCTTCAACGGCGTCAAGAAGGGCACCATCGACGGCAAGGGCTACTACAACAACGCCATCAGCGAGATCCTCTTCAAGCTCATCGAGGAGGCCGGCGTGCCCACCCAGCTCATCGAGCGCACCTCGGAGCGCGAGATGCTGGCCCACACGCTGAAGATGATCCCCCTCGAGGTCGTGGTGCGCAACGTGGCCGCCGGCAGCGCCTCCAAGCGCCTGGGCATCCCCGAGGGCACGCCCTTCAAGCGCCCGACGCTGGAGTTCTTCTACAAGGACGACGACCTCGGCGACCCCCTGGTCAACGAGTACCACATCTTCAACCTGATGGAGATCAGCTCCGAGGACCTAGAGCTGCTGGGGATCTACACCTTCAAGGTCAACGACGCCGTCCGGCCCTTCCTGCTCGAGCGGGGCATCCGGCTGATCGACTTCAAGGTCGAGTACGGCTATGACAATGAGGGCCGCATTCGCCTGGGCGACGAGCTCTCGCCGGACTCCTGCCGCTTCTGGGACGCCGAGACCAACGAGAAGATGGACAAGGACCGCTTCCGCCGCGACCTGGGCGACATCGAGGCCTTCTACGCCGAGGTGCTGCGCCGGGTGAGCAACCCACCGGCCTGACCCAAGCAATAGGAGACAAGTGGACTACGAGGAGCTGGTGCGCGAGGAGCTGCGCGGCGCCGCCGAGACGCTGCGCCGCGTGGCCGAGGAGCAAACCGCGGCCGTGGCCGAACTGGCCGCCCTGGTGGTCGAGACACTCAAGAACGGCGGCCGGGTGTTGGCCTGCGGCAACGGCGGCAGCGCTGCCGATGCCCAGCACTTCGCCGCCGAACTCGTCGGGCGCTTCGAGACCGAACGCCGTCCCCTGCCCGCCGTCGCCCTGACCACGGACACCAGCATCCTCACCGCCGTGGGCAACGACTACGGCTACGAAGCGGTCTTCAGCCGCCAGGTGCTGGCCCTGGGCCGCGGCGGCGACCTGCTGCTGGCCCTCTCCACCAGTGGCAACTCGCCCAACGTGCTGGCCGCCGTCGAGGCCGCGCGTGGACTGGGGATGCGCATCGCCGTGCTGGCCGGACGCGACGGCGGCGAGCTGGCCCTCCGGGCCGACGCCGCCCTGGTGGTCCCCGTCCGGCGCACCTGCCGCATCCAGGAGGGCCACGAAGCGGCCCTGCACACCATCTGCCGCGTCGTCGACGAAGCCTTCATTGCTGAAAAGGGAGTATCATGAACAGACTGTTCTATGGAGACAACCTAGATGTTCTACGCGATTGTATACCCGATGAGAGTGTGGATCTGATCTATATCGATCCACCATTCAATTCGAAGCGCAATTACAACATGATTTGGGATGAAGCTACAGCCCAAACCGAGGCGTTCAAGGATACCTGGAGTTTGCGTAGTATTGCTGATGAAGAGGCCATAATCTTTAATAAGGAGCCTCAACGTTATCGCACTTTACATGATGTGTTATCTTCTATGAAATGCCTTCT
>WJMB01000150.1 GCA_014728185.1 Candidatus Coatesiibacteriota bacterium | reverse complement strand
CGCTTCCGACGCCGGAGTTGTCGAGCTGGCCCTTTACGACCTGGCCGGCCGCCGAGCGGCCACCCTGATCGACGGTCCCCTGCCCGCCGGACGCCACGTCGTGTCGCTGGACGCCTCCGCCTACGCGGCCGGGGTCTATCTGCTGCGCCTGAGCGCCGCCGGGACCACGGCAACGAGTCGTCTGGTCATCACCCGCTAGTTCCGCTCTAAGGTTTTGTCTGATTAACGGGGGCGGTCTGCGGGCCGCCCTCATCTTCATACCCGTTGACGTGCTATAATCAGCGATGATGAATGGTCGACGCGGCAGACGGGCGCTGGTGATCAACACGGCCTTCCTGGGCGACGTGGCCCTGACCACGCCGCTCTACCGACTCCTCGCCGAGGCCGGCTGGGCCGTCGACGCCCTGGTGGTCCCCCGGACCGCCGAGCTGCCGGCCGACTCGCCGGACCTGGAACGTGTGATCGTCTACGACAAGTCAAACGATCGCGGCCTGGGCGCCCTGGTGCGCCTGGCCAAATCGCTGCGCGGCAGCTACGACGCTGTGCTGACCCCCCACCGCAGCGCACGCAGCGCCATCCTGACCCACCTGATCCGCGCCCCATTGCGGGTGGGCTACCGACCTCCCCGCACTCCCCGGCCCCCCGGTTTCAGCGATCCACGCCTGCGCCCGCGCTTCACCCCGCTGGGTCCGCTCTGCTTCAACCGTCTCGTCAGTTACCGTTTGGGAATCTGGGAGGGCCGACGCACCGCGGAGCTGGCCCGAGGACTGAATCTCGAGATACCCGCCGAGACACCGGGCCGTCTGGGCGTCGCTCCCGCCGACGCCGCCTGGGTCGCCGGTGAGCTCGAGGAATCGCCCCGGCCTCGCGTGGTCCTCTTCCCGGGCAGCGTCTGGGATTCCAAGCGCTACCCCGTCGAGTCCTGGACGGAGGCGGCCTGGCGGATCATGGAGGAGCGCGGCGCCGGGGTCGTGGTCAGCGGCTCGCCCGCCGAGGCCCGCGCCGTGGCCGGAGTCGTCGACGCCCTGCCCGGCGCCCGTTCGCTGTGGGGCCTAGACCTGGGCGGTCTCAAGGCCCTGATCGCCGCCGCCGACCTGGTTCTCTGCAACGACTCCGCCCCCCTGCACCTGGCCGTCTGTCTGGGCACCCCCGTTGTCGCCGTCTACGGTCCGACGGACCCGCGCTTCGGGTTTCGCGCCCCGACCCGGCACCCCCACCGTCACGTCTTTCTCGACGATCTGAACTGCCGTCCCTGCCGGTTGCGTCCACCCCGGACCTGTCCGCTGGGTCATCACGACTGTATGAAGAAACTGGAGCCCCGCGTCATCTCCGATGCGGCCCTGCGACTCCTCGACGAGGTCGAACGATGAAACGCCGCGCCTTTTACCTCCTCGCTCCGCTGCTCCTGCTACCGCTCCTCACCGGTTGTCTGCGCAACAATAACGGCGGGGGTGGTCAGACCGGCCTGGCCTCCTGGTACGGCTCCGAGTTCCAGGGACGGCCCACCGCCTCGGGCGAGCCCTTCGACATGCACGCAAAGACCGCCGCTCACCGCAGCCTGCCCTTCGGCACCCGGGTCCGGGTGACTAACCTGACCAACGGACGCAGCGTCGTGGTGCGCATCAACGACCGCGGACCCTGGGTCGAGGGGCGGATCATCGACCTCTCCTACGCCGCCGCCCGGGCCATCGGGATGATCGATGCCGGCGTGGTGCGCGTCGAGGTGACCGTCCTCGACTGACCCTGCCGGCCCCCCGCGGACCGCGCCGGAGCCCTCTCCGCCCCGAACCCCTCCCGCCGCCGACGGGGAGGCTGTGGCACGTTTCTTGCGGAGTCGGACGCCGGTGGAACGAAGCCCGTCTCCTTGCGCAAGAAACGTGCCACAGCCGGTCCACGCGGGGCACCGTCGATGGAGCGATCCGGCGCGGTCCGCCGGCGTGTGGGCGACGATTTCGCGGATGTTCGTGACAACGCTTGTCGCCGTGAGCAGAAAAACGCGGCTCAACCCCAAGAGTCACCATCATGAACGGTTTCTTCGCCGAGTTCGTCGAGATTCTGAAAACCTCCGCCGTGGACAGCTTCATGAGCGTGGGCACCTGGGTGGCCTTCATGCTGCTGGTCTTCGGCTGGCTCGAGGTGCGCACCTCGGGGGGCGTGGCGCGGTTGATGCGTCGCAAGAAGGGTTGGCAGCCGGTCTTCGGCGCCGTCCTTGGGGTGATCCCGGGTTGCGGCGGGGCGATCTTCATCATGCCGCTCTACATCAACGGCACGGTCAGCTTCGGCACGGTGGTGGCGACGCTGCTGGCCACGATGGGCGACAGCTCCTGGGTGATCTTCAGCCGCTTGCCCGGCCACGCCCTGGTCATCCACGGAATCAGCTTCGCGGTGGGCCTGGGGGTGGGTTATCTGGTCGACGCCCTGGGGATCGGCCGCAACCTGCTGGCCGGGCGTCAACGCGAGGCCCTCGAGGCCGTCGCCGAGCACAGTTCCAAGGTCCAGCAGGCCGGGTTGTGCATGGTCTCCGGCGTCGAGCACACCGAGCCGCCGGAGATGGTCGCCGCCCTGCACAGGCACAGCCACGTCAAGCCCAAGAGCCTCTTCTACCGTATCACCCACAACCTGCACTGGATCATCTGGGGCCTGTTCCTGGTCGGTTTCGTCTTCACCGTGGCCGGCCAGATGTTCCGCGTCGAAACAGAGACGATCAACGGCTGGTTCGGCGGCTTTCCCTTCTTCGAGACCTTGGGCGTGGTCGGCGCCGTGGTCAGCCTGGCCTGGATGATCTTCTCGAAGAAGTTCATCCGCGACGACACCCACGAGGAGGGGGAGGAGAAGGCCCAGAGCGGCCGGGAGATGCTGATCCACAACGCCGAGGACACTGCCTTCGTCGTGGTCTGGGTCACGGTGGCCTACTTCGTCTTCTACGCCTTCGAGGCCTGGAGCGGGGTGGATGTGATGCAGCTCGTCAACGCCGTGGGACCGTGGTCGGTGGTCGGGGCGGCGTTGATCGGCCTGATCCCGGGCTGCGGCCCTCAGATCGTGCTGACGACGCTGTTCATCAACGGCATGTTGCCCTTCGCGGCCCTGGTGGCCAACGTGCTCTCCCAGGACGGCGACGCCCTGTTCCCGCTGATCAGCCTCCACAAGAAGAGCGCCCTGGCGGCGACACTGGTGACCACCCTGCCGGCGTTGGTGGTCGGCCTGGGCATCTACTACCTCTTCCCGGATTTCATGGCCGCGCCGCTGTTATAACCCCGAACCAATAATCAAAGCCTGGGATTAAGGCCGCGTTGCCGGTATATGCCGCAACGTGGCCTTTTTTTGATTCGATATCTTGGGGGAATTATCACTGGTTTTGGACCGGGAACTTATCGCTAATAGATTGTTATTCTATGCGTTATAGCTCAAATTGCTGCATTATCGTACTGTCGATTTGTGACACTACATCTCGACCGGCGGTTAGTCCGGCTGGAAGCCGGAGTCTGTTGGTCCCTCTCAAGGGTCTTGGAAGCTGTGAGTGATTGATATGCCAACGGCGAGCCATTGATTGGTTTACAACCTGGTTTTGTTTGTCGGCCTTACGTTTTGACGGCTTCCGCCGATAATTGATCGGGTCCCTCTACTCGGTGCTGCTCTCTATGGTTACAGATGTTGGTCCTGTTTCTTGTAATGATCCCATTGGTCAACTGCCCTGGGCATATGACCACATCTGTCATAGTTATCTGGGAAACTACAATTAATCTGATAGCACATTTGCTTTACCCGATTGTCGGCGAACATGGGTTTTCGAAGGTGATACTCAATTCAAAACCAACACTCACTTCGGCTCTAGGCCCATTTAATGATGGCATCATGGAACGTGATCGGGCCAAATCAAGCTGATTGGGAGAGCCTTGTTGGGCTGTTATTCACTCCCCAGTTATCTGCTAGCGTGCCCTTATTGCCTGTTATTCAAGCACTTAAGAGTCAATAGCCTTTGCAGTCAGAGAAAAGACAAGCCCGCAGATAACATGGTTTTCTGCTGATAACGTCCTTTGAATGCCGCCACTTTGAATTGCCCGTTTTGTGACAAGTCTCAGAGAATCATCCCTGGAGTTAT
>WJMB01000149.1 GCA_014728185.1 Candidatus Coatesiibacteriota bacterium | reverse complement strand
TGAGCAGTCTATTTATATGATATTGAGGCAGTTACGTGTCGGGCGGCAAACGGGTGACCTTTGGCTGCAAGCCAATAGGCAGGGTGGGTTATCCGCCAAGTACAACCCTTGCGGCCGCCACTTTTTTAACAGCCGATAAGTGACAGGCGCATCTGCTGCAAAACCTGTATTATCAGCGAAATACTTTCACAATCCGGTCCGAACAGGGTATACGATCCCCTGCTTAATATAAAACCTCCCGGCAGCTTGTAGCGTTGACATCTTGACTCCGCGAGCCGCTCCGGGTGAACCGGATCGCATTTGACGGGCGATGCGCTTGGGTTAGCGCGCTGCTTTGAGCTTGAGCCGATACGGCGGCTACTTGCTCCACAGGCCCACCAGGGTGCCTTCGGGGTCGGCGAACAGGCCGATCTTGCCGTAGTCCCCACCGTCGCCGGTGTCGATCTTCATCTCGGCCAGGACGGTCTTTCCGCCCAGCTCTTCGATCTTCTTCAGGGTCTCGGGGATGTTCGCGACCTCGATGTAGAGCACGGGTCGCTCGCCCCGGGGGTCCAGGCCGCCGGCCAGGCCTTCGGGCGGTGTGACGAGGAGGTATTCGCCGGAGGGTGCTGTTTTCCAGCCGAACATCTTGCCGTAGAACTCGCCCTGCTTGGCTGGGTCCTTGGCGGGCAGGTCGAAGTGGACGATACCGTGCATGGCGCCTCCCGGTATGCTGATGGCACAGTTTGAGAAACGAACGGGTTTGAAGAACGCGTGCGGAGATTAATATACGACGGGGTCACTTAGCTGTCACGGACCGGGGTGTTACTGAATATCGCTCAATTATCAGCAGTTAGCGGGCAGTCAGGTTTACACATCGAATTTCTGTTGGTGGCCGGTAATTGCGCGCTGCCGGGCAGGATAGGTTGTCCACCTAGCAGGCCCCTTGCAGACGCCGCTTTTCGACTGCTGGCTTGTGGCGGGCGCATCGGTCGGCGCACGTGGATTGTCGGCAGGTTACAACATAAGCCAGCCCGGACAGGGTATGCGATCCCCTTCGATATCGCCTCGTAGCAGCCGCTTTAATGAATAGGTCGGGGTTCCGAGTTGGTACTATCTGGTCCGGGATGGTGTGTGATGCCTATACGACAACTCGCATTATATAACGACGTGGCGCGGTATGTGTATGAGATAAGTTATCAGTAAGCTCGCTCCGGCGGCGACGTTACCAGCGCATTCGGGATGGGAAAGGGGGCGGTCGGGCCGTCGGCGAACGTTGCGGGTCTTGACTTCAACCCTCCCGCTGCGTTACACTTCCGCCGGTTCGCCAGCGTCCCGTCGGGGCGCGGCGTTCGTTCCCGCCGGGGTGGCGGAACTGGCAGACGCGCATGGTTGAGGGCCATGTGGGGGCAACCCCATAGGAGTTCAAGTCTCCTCCCCGGCACCAGCTATCATCATTCGCCTACCTCTTGCAGGGCGTCGGCCCCGACGGCGGCGCCGCGAAGTCAGGCTTAGCGGAATGCCGCTGGTCAAGACCGAGGCCATCGTCCTGGCCGCCCGGCCGCTGGGCGACACGAGCAAGATCGTCGTCCTGCTCACCCCCCGGCGGGGTGTCGTCCGGGCCGTGGCCAAGGGGGCGCGCCGGCCCAAAGGTCGCTTGACCGGCGGCAGCGTTCCATTGCGACGTATCGAGGCCCTGCTCTACGTCCGCGAGGGGCGTGAGCTGGCCGTGCTCTCCGAGGCCCAGGTCGTCTGGGCTCCCCGGGAGCTCGGTTCCGACTGGCGGCGCTACCTGAGCGCCGGGCGGCTGCTCGAGACGGCCCTGGCGGTCAGCGCCGAGGGCGACAACCCCGCCGCCGACTACCACCTGCTGCTCGACGCCCTGCGCCTGCTCGAGGGCGGTTTGGACGCCGGGCTGGTCCGCCTGTTCTACCTGCGCCAACTGTTGGCCAACCACGGTCTCTGGCCCGAGCTGGGACGCTGCGCCGTCTGCGGGGGAACCGTCGAGGGTGCGGTCGATATCGATATCGCCGCCGGTGCCGCCTATCATCCCGAGCACGCCCCGGACGCCGTCCGGAGCCTCGGCGCCGGGTCGGTCCGCCTGCTGGCCGGACTGCATCGGCCCGCCGTGCTACGCGCCCGACAGAGCCGCGAGGTCGTCGAGGGCGCCCTGGATCTCGTTGAGAGACTGGCCGCCTATCACTTCGACCTGCGCAACCGCAGCGCCGGGCTGGACGCCCGGGCCCAGGCCCTGCTCGACCGGCCCGAGGATGAAAGCCCCCTTTGACTCCGCACCATCGCCCCGTTGTCCCCGATCTAGCGAACATCGCCCCGCCCCAGCCCCATCCAACCCCGGGGGGATCATGTACAAAGTCGCCATCAACGGCTTCGGCCGCATCGGACGCTCCGTCTTCCGCTACAATCATGCCCAGAACCTCTTCCAGGTCGCGGCCATCAACGACATCACCGACGCCCCCACCCTGGCGCACCTGCTGAGCCGCGACTCGGTCTTCGGGCGCTTCGACGCCGACATCGCCACCGAAGAAGGCTGGTTGATCGTCGACGGCAAGCGCATCCGCGTCACCGCCGAGCGCGATCCCGCCGAGCTGCCCTGGGCCGAGCTGGGCATCGATGTGGTGCTCGAGTCAACGGGCATCTTCCGCGACCGCGCCGGGGCGGGCAAGCATCTCGAGGCCGGCGCCCGCAAGGTGCTCATCAGCGCCCCGGCCAAGCAGCCCGACGTCACCGTGGTGCTGGGGGTCAACTTCGACGATTACGACCCCGACAAGCACCGCATCATCTCCAATGCCAGTTGCACCACCAACTGTCTGGCGCCCGTGGTCAAGGTCCTCGACGACGCCTTCGGGGTCGAGAAGGGTTACATGACCACCATCCACTCCTACACCAACGACCAGAAGATCCTCGACCTGCCGCACAAGGACTTGCGGCGCGCCCGGGCGGCGGCGATCAACATGATCCCTACCACCACCGGCGCCGCCAAGGCCACCGGCCTGGTGCTGCCCCACCTGGCGGGACGCCTGGACGGCATGGCCGTGCGCGTGCCCACCCCCGACGGCTCCCTGGTCGACCTGACCTGCCTGGTCAAGAGCGAGACCAGCGCCGAGGCGGTCAACGAGGCGATGCGCACCGCCGCCGAGGGACCGCTCGAGGGCATCCTCGAGTACAGCACCGAGCATTTGGTCTCCTCCGACATCATCGGCAGGTCGGCCAGTTCGATCTTCGATTCCGAGTTCACCAAGGTCGACGGCCGACTGGTCAAGGTCCTCTCCTGGTACGACAACGAGTGGGGCTACTCCTGCCGCACCGCCGAGGTGATCGGCAGGCTCTAGCGACCGACCGTCAGGCACTCCCGGCAGCCCGGAGCTGGGCCGATCGCGGCCGCCTCCGGGCCGCCTGTTCCCGGCGGCTTATCAAACGATGCTCTTCTTCCGCAAGTGGCTGCGGGTCTTTACCCGCTACGTCCTCGAAGGACCCGCCCGGGTGCTGGCCCGCCTGCGCGTCGAGCCGACGACGCTGACCGTCAGCGGCCTGCTGGTCAGTCTGGGCGCCGGCTGGACCGTCGCCCGGGGCGAGCTGACCACCACAGCCTGGCTGCTGTTGCTCAGCGGCTTCTTCGACATGGTCGACGGCCAGGTGGCCCGCCTGCGTGAAAAGTCCGGACCGGCCGGAGCCCTCACCGACAGCCTTATCGACCGCCTCAGCGACGGCGCCGTAATGGTCGGGGTGATCTACCTCTTCGCCCTCCGCGGTGAGACCTGGTATCTGCTGGCCGCCGCCGCCGCCCTGGTGCTCTCCGGCGCCGTCAGCTACATCAAGGCCCGGGCCGAGAATTACGTCGATGACTGCGCCGTCGGTTTCTGGCAGCGCCCCGAGCGTTTGGTGCTCCTCGTGCTGGGCTGCTTCTTCGGCTACACCTACCTGCGTATCGCCGTGGTCGTCCTGGCCGTGGGCGCTCTGGGCACCACGCTGCGCCGCTTCATTCACGCCCTGGGCCGCCTGGATAATCAACGGGACGGTCAAGCCGCCCCCGACGAGGGGGACGCAGGGGAAGACCACTAGCCGCGGCGCCTGCGCCGGGACCTGCGGCGGGACCCCGGCGGAGCCGTTTTGCGCGCTCCCGGGCAAGGCCGGCGTCGGCACGTTTCTTGCAGCAGGACGGGGACGCCTGACTCCGGGATGCCGCCGTTATTCCGCAAGAAACGTGCCGACGCCTCCCGTTCAACTTCGCCGGGAGCGTCGGGGGGCAAGAGAGCTCCGCCGAGGTCCCGCCGCCGAAGACCCTGCCGCTCGAGGGTTTTGTACCGTGCTTCGGCGTTAGCGTCTTGTCACGCGGGGAACCTGTTTGCTCTATGATTTGCGATTGTTGTGCATCGTATTTTCATGTCCGGGGCCGATTCGATGGCTGCAGACTGCGTGGGCGTCGTTGTCGACGGTTTCTCGACGGCCCGTCGGGCGGTGAACCGGAAAGCGGGGCGTCGAGCTTGCCCCCGTCGCTGTTTCGTCGTAAAATAGGGTCTTGCTTCACGGTAAAAGTCCAACCCGTCTAGGGGGGTCCAACCGCATGTCCGGCGAGATCAAGGTCGCCATTGTTGGGGTGGGCAACTGCGCCAGTTCGCTGGTCCAGGGTGTCCACTATTACGCCGAGGCCTCGGAGAAAGAAGAGATACCGGGCCTGATGCACGCCAACCTCGGCGGGTACCACATCCGCGACATCCGTTTCGTGGCCGCCTTCGACGTCAACGCTCGCAAGGTCGGTCTCGATCTGGCCCGGGCCATCGACCAGGCGCCCAACAACACCTACCGCTTCGCCGAGGAGCTTTCACCTCTCGGTGTCACCGTGCGGCAGGGTCCCGTCCTCGACGGCATCGGCAAGTATCTGGCCGAGGAGTTCCCCCTGGCCGAGGGCGAGCCCGCCGACACCGTCCAGGTCCTGCGCGACTCCGGCGCCGAGGTCCTGATAAACTACCTGCCCGTGGGCAGCGAGAAGGCCACCGCCCATTACGTCGAGGCCGCTCTCGAGGCCGGCGTCGGCGTGATCAACTGCATCCCCGTCTTCATCGCCTGCCACCCGGAGTGGCGTGAGCGCTTCAGGGAGCGCGGCCTGCCCCTGATCGGCGACGACGTCAAGAGCCAGGTCGGCGCCACCATCGTCCATCGGGTGCTGGCGAAGCTCTTCGAGGATCGCGGCGTCTGCGTCAAGCGCACCAGCCAGCTCAACGTCGGCGGCAACACCGACTTCCTCAACATGCTCGAGCGCGAGCGCCTGGAGTCCAAGCGTATCTCCAAGACCGGCTCGGTGACCAGCAATCTCCACCGCCCCCCCGGCGCCGAGTGCATCCACATCGGTCCCAGCGACTACATCCCCTGGCTCGAGGATCGCAAGTGGGCGCACATCCGCCTCGAGGGCGAGGCCTTCGGCGGGGTGCCGCTCAATCTGGAACTCAAGCTCGAGGTCTGGGACTCTCCCAACTCCGCCGGCGTGGTCATCGACGCCATCCGCTGTTTGCGCCTGGGCCTCGACAACGGCCTCAGCGGCGTGCTCGAGGGACCCTCGGCCTATTTCAAGAAATCCCCGCCGCGTCAGTTCCCCGACGACGTGGCCCGGGAGATGGTCGAAGACTTCATCGCCCGCTACGGCAAGTAAGCCTGCCGAACTCGTCGTCGCTTGCGCGGGGGACCCGGGGGTCCCCTTTTTCTCAAGATCGCCCTGAGGGGGCCGGATGGAAAGATGAAGGGAAGACGCACCTTGAAGGGTGCGTGAAGATTGCGTTAGGGAGCATCACAAGAAAAGGGTCCAACATTTGCAATCAAAGAGAGTTGCATCGAGCAGGGGGCCTTGTTGAATGCACGAAGCGCGGTGTAAACTCTTGAAGACTACCAGCTGCTACAGGTGTTCACTCAAGCAATCCATTGCAATAAGTAATCATTCACTCACAGCTTCACCGACCCTTGAGCGGGACCAACAGCCTCCGGATTCCAGTGGCACTAAACGCAAGTCGATTTTTACCACAAATCGGCAGTATGATAATGGCAGCTATTTGAGCCATAAAGCGTAGAATGACAATCTAGTAGCGAGAAGTGTCGGTCCAACAAATGAGAGATAATCCCTAAGCCTGTAGACATTCCCCCGGGTATACGACAACCGATCGGGACCTTCTACGTTCAATTTATAAACTGTTCCATACACCCGCCGGAGGTAGACCATCGCCGTCGAGAAACAGCCGCGGATCCAAGGCAACTGCGTCCATCACCCCGAGCGCGAAGCCGTCGTCGGCTGCCGCCACTGCGGCGATTTTCTCTGCGCCGAGTGCCGCGAGGCCGGACACGACGGCCTCTGCGCCCGCTGCGCGCGGAGCCGGGCCGACGAAGGCCCCGCCCACCGCTGGGAGCGCCGGCCCGGACCGGCGACCTTCTTCGGCGTCATCGGCGGAATCGTCGGCGCGCCGGGATCATTCTACGCCGCGCTGCCCCGGGGCCGCGGGGGCTGGCGGGCCTATCTCCACGCCGCCGGGGTGCTGCTGCTCGCCGCCGCCGTGGCGACCCTCGTCAACTACCTCATCGGGCCCGCCGGTACCGACGAGGCCGCCCGCCGGGTCTGGCTGACCTCGCTCTGGCTGGTTCCGGTCAACCTGGCCGGACTCCTTGTCGTCGTCCTGGCCGACGCCGCGGTCTGCTTCGCCCTGCTGCGCTTCTACGACCGCGAGATCGGCTTCCAGGACTCGCTGCGCCTGGTCTCCTACGCCACCGCCTCCTACATCTTCTATCCCGTACCCGTTTTCGGCCTGCCCATCGCGGTAATCATGGCCCTGGTCTTCGTCGGTGTTGGAGCCCGTCGGGCCTACGGTTTGTCGATACCCCGCGCCGTACTGGTGGCGGTGATCCCGCTGCTGCTGCGCCTGCTGGTGGTTTTTGCCCTGGCCGGCGACCGCCTGAGCGAGATCTGGGGCGGATGATTCTCGTTCGCCTATTCACGGCGGACGAAAAATGTACTACACTAGGTGGGTCGAGTTAACAACAAGGGGATGACATGCGCCGTCTCGCGTTGCTGCTGTTTTTGCTCCCGCTGGTCCTTGCCTCCCACGCCGCCGAGGAGGATGCCGGCACCGCCGCCCTGCCCTTCCTGCGTCTCGGCGTTGGCGCCCGGGCTCTGGCCATGGGCGAGGCCTACGCCGCCGACGCCCACGGTGTCGAAGCCGCCGTGCTCAACCCGGCCGCCCTGGCTAATCTGCGTCGCTACGAGGTCAGCTTCACCCACGACGAACACCTGGTCGAAACCAGCTTCGAGTTCGGCGCTTTCGGGTTGCCTATCTCCGGCGGCGAGGCCGGTGGGGTCGCCCTGGCCGGACGCTACCTCTCCTACGGCGAGATGCAGGGCTACGACCAGTACGGCATGCCCACCGAG
>WJMB01000020.1 GCA_014728185.1 Candidatus Coatesiibacteriota bacterium | reverse complement strand
GGAAGGGACCGCGCCGGCGTCCGGAACGCGGCGCTGCGCAAGAAACGTGCCAACGCCGGCCCGGGCGGGGTTGTCTTCGGCGGGGCGGTGGTTGTCGTCTTAGACTACGCCGCCGAAGGGCGCGGGGGTTCCCCGAAGGGTAATGGGAGCCGCGGGGGATAAAAAGGGGGCCGCGCGGCCCCGCTGTCGAAGAAGCTCTCGGCTCAGCGCTTGGCGTTGGTGGCTTCGGGCCAGATGACGCCCAGGTCGCCGTCGACGACATCGCCGATCTCGGTGCGGGCGTCCGGTGCGAGCTTGCTGCCGGGCAGTAGGACGCTCAGCGGAGCGACGTAGGCCCCGGGTCCGATCGCGGCGGAGAACAGCCGGCGGTCGACCTCGACCTCGCGACCCTTGATGGTGCTGGTCAGGGTTTGGTTCGGCGGCGGTTCGCCGATGGCGGTCACCCGGTCGCCGATGACGGCGCCGTCGGCGATCACACATCCCGAGAGCAGGCAGCCGCGGCCGATCTGCACGTTGGCGCCGATCAGGCAGTTGTCGATCTGGGTGCCACCGCCGATCTGGGTGTTGGGGCCGATGGATGTGCGGTTGGTCACCTGGACGCCGGGGTGCAGGTAGCAGTTGCGGCTGATCATCACCCGGTCGGCCACCAGACTGCCCCTGCCGACCCAGGTGTCCTCGAGAATGTTGACGGTCACGCAGCGGTGGACGTCGGAGAGCAGGCGGCTCTTGACGTTGTAGCGGCTCAGCGGGCGGTCCTGGAGCAGCAGGGTGTTGGCTTCCAGCAGGTGCCAGGGGTAGCCGATGGGGAACCAGCCGCCGTTGGATTCGACCCAGTGCAGTTCGCCGTTCTCAGCGACGGCGGCGATGGCGTCGGTGAGTTCGAGCTCGCCGCGCTGGGAGGGCTCCAATCCACGCAGCAGATCGAGGAACCCCTTCGAGATCTTGTAGCAGCCGGTGTTGGCCAGGTCGCTGACGTAGGTTTGAGGCTTTTCGACCACGCCGGTGACCAGCTCGCCGTCGGTGGTGAAGACGCCGAAGCGGCTGGGGTCGGCCACGCGTTTGGCCAGCACGGCGTAGGGGTGTTCGAGGAGCTCCTCGACGGCGTCGTTGCGGTAGAGGTCGTCGCCCATCAACACCAGGGCCTCGCCGTTGAGCTTGTCGGCGGCGCAGAGCAGGGCGTGCCCGGTGCCCTTCTGCTCGGTTTGCTCGACGTAGCGCAAGCGGATGCCGCGATAGTCGGAGCCGAGGCGGCGGATGATCCGCTTGCCCTCGAAACCGATGACGATCACGGCCTCTTCGATGAGGCCCTCGAGGCTGCGCAGGTTGTGCTCGATGACCGCGTGCCCCGCCAGCTCGTAGAGGGCCTTGGGGGTGCGCGAGGTCAGCGGGTAGGTCCGGGTGCTGCGGCCGGCCGCCAGGATTACGGCCTGCATGGGGTTTCTCCCTTCGTTCCAACGTCGCCCTGGTCGGTTTATAACAGAAAACTCGACCCTTGTGAAGGTTTTTGGCTGAAAACGTCCCGCAAAGCGGTGCTTGGGTCGAGATTGCCCGTCGATGCTCCGGTCTCAGCGTCGCAGGGTGATGGAGCGCTCGTCGAGATAGGCGCTGTCGTATTCGAGGACCAGGCGGTACTCGCCCGGGGGCAGCGGATCGTCGGGGGAGGCGGGATCGAGACGGAAGTCGGCGGAGCCGACCCCGTCGGTGAGGGTTACGCGTTTTGACGTGTCAGGGATAAGGGCGCCGTCGTGACGCCACTCGGCGTTGAGCATCGCGCCGGCGGCGGCGTGGCGGTAGTTGAAGACGGCTTCCAGCGAGCCCGCGGTGTAGTCGAGCTCGAAGTTGTAATCAAGCTCGCGCGGGGGGACCTGGAAGGACTCCAGACTGAGGGTCTCATCGTTCCACAGCAGAGCCAGAGTATGCTCCCCGGCGGGGATGACCTCGCCGGTGAGGGTGATGGTCAGGTCGCCGTCGCCGGGCTCGAGCTCGAGGGCGCGTGTTTGTGTACCGCCGTCCGGGGTGGTCCAGACCCCCTGGATGCTCAAGGGTCGCGGGGCGTTCTGATAGAACAGGGTTAGTTCGAGGCTCTCCTCGGCGGGCAGCGGCGGTTGGGTCAGGCCGACCTCGACGAGCTCCACCCGCAGTCCGCCCGTGGCGTCGTAAATCAGCCAGGCGGCGACGCAGAAGATGATGAACCAGGCGGCGGATAGCAGGCGGCGCATCAGTTCACCGCCCGGACCTTGGCGGCGGCCAGCGCGGCGCCGGTTTCCTCCTCGACCAGGGCGGCCAGCAGCTCCGCGGCGAAGGGGCGCGCGGCGACGCCCAGCTCTTCGAGTCCGGCGGCGAGCACCGGGGCTCCGGCGGGGTCGACGTTGATGCCCAGGTGGATCAGCCCGGCCAGGGGGCTGACCGTGGCGATGGAGACGGTCAGCTTGCGCGGCGGCTCACCGGGCAGGAAGAGGTCGTCGCCGGAACGCTCCGGTGCGACGCCGCGCCTACCCAGCTCCTCGGCCAGTCGGGCCGTGTAGAGCCGCTGGCGCCAAACCATCTCGAGCAGGGGGCGCTGGAAGAAGACGCCGATGAGGTGCAGCATCTCGGCGGCCACGATGGTGTCACCGCTGCTGCGGTCGCTCAGGTCGACGAGTTCGGCGGTGTCCACCCGGGCCGGACCCAGCCAGGCCACCAGGGCGTCGCCCTGGAGCCCGGTGATTCCTCGGGGCCAGTGGGTGGTCAACTGGGTGCCGTCATAGGTCACCCGCTGGTCTAGCAGCGCCGTTTCCGGTCGGTAGTGCACGTCGCCTCCCGGCGCGCCGGTGGTTAGAACAGGGTGCTGCGCAGGGTCAGCCCGACGCTGAGGTCGTTATCCTCGGTGTCGTACTCGTCGAGGAAGTAGCCGACGGTGCAGCTTAGGATCAGATCGGATAGGAGATTGTAGGAGAACTCCAGGTTCCAGTCGTGGGTCGAGGAGTAGGTGGTGGTGGTGTACTCCGAGGTGCTGTAGTTCCATGTGTAACGAAGCTGGAAGGTCAGCTTGGGCGAGGGCAGCAGGTTGAGGATGCTGTCGAGCTTGCTGGTTTGGCGCAGGCCCACGCTTCCCGAGTAGCCGCCGACGGGGAAGTTGATCTTCTCGCTGAAGGTGCCGTTGACCTTGATGTTCCAGAACTCGGAGAAATTGAAGGTCGGCTCCAGACTCAGTTCGCGTGAGAGTGAATCCTGACCGGACTGTAAATCCTCCTCGCGCTGATTGTAGCGCTCGATGGCCAGGGCGTAACCGATCTTGACACCGTCGGCCACCTTGGTTTCGCCGCCGAAGGTCATCTCGATACGGTTGGCCCGGGGCAGGCTGTAGCCCAGCGCCGAGGACCGTTGCTCCAGGCGCAGGCTGATCCCGGTGTCCAGGGAGGTGTTGTCGGTCAGGCGCCACTTGATCGAGGAGCGGATGTTGTTGGCCAGCTTGCTCCAGTCCCGGTCGGTGGCGATGATGTACTGGTAGGAATCCAGGGCCACGCTGTGGCGCAGGTTGAACACGAAGCCGCCGGGGAACTGTAGTTGGGCGTCGGTGCTCATCGTGTTCTTATAGTAGGTGTAGAGGGACTCGGCTACGCTGAAGCGCTCCGGCGGTGGATCGTCGTCGTCGTCGAAGTAGCGCCGGTCCGTCTGCTGCTGGGAGAGGCTCCAGTGGAGGTGGTGTTCGCTGCCTTCGGGGTCGAAGTCGATTTTGACCTGCCAGCCCCAGCTTGCGTTCTCGGTGTTGTAGAGGGGTGAGAGGGGCGTCTTGTTGCGGTACTCGGGGATGGGGTGCAGTTCGGGGTAGATGAGGTAGTAGTATTTGTTGAGCCAGACGTCCTCGTTGAGGTAGGAGTTGGTGGAGAGACTGTAATCGCCGCTGAGGGAAAGCTTGGTGTCCCAGGGAATGCTGATGCCGCTGGAGGCCGACAGGCTGTAGGAGTAGCTGTTCTGATCGCGCTCGATGAGCAGCAGGTCGCGGTGGAGCTGGCCGCTGAAGGTGTAGTTCAAATCGAAGTTGATCCCGGGTCGGATCATGTAGGAGCCGGTCAGGGTGCTGGAGAACAGCCCGGAGTAGTATTCACTGTTGAGCAGGGGCTGGTCGGGATAGTCGCGCAGCTCGCGCGAGCCCTGGAGATCGACCACCAGGCGTGTGTTTTCGGTGATGTCGCTGTTGGCGGTGAGCTGGGCGTCGGCGGAGAGCTGATCGTACTCGCGGTCGATGAAGTCGAAGAAGTACTCGTAGCTTTCCTCTTTGACCCGGCTGAAGAGGAGATTGGCTCCCAGATCGAGCTTGAGCGGTTCGGATACGTTAAGACTGGCCCGGCTGCCGGCCCGGTGCGATTGAGAGGAGACGCTCTGCTGGGCCTTTTCGTTGTCGGAGAAGCTGTCTTGCTGCTCGTAGTAGGCGGTCAGCTTGGATTCCTTTCCGATGGAGTACTCCAGGTCGGTGCGCAGCTTGCGGGTGTCGGACTCGCTCTCGTCCTCGGGACGGTTGTTGATGTTCTGCACCGAGGTCAGCCGCAGGGTGAGCACGTCGGTCAGGGGATAGCTGTAGCTCAGGCTGGTGCCGACCTTGTTGAGCCGCTTGCCGCCGCCGAAATCCAGGGTGAAACCGGGCTGCGCGCCGGTGTCGTCGTCCTCGCGCCCCGGGGAGGGCGCGGCGGCGACCATCAGCAATACCGAAACCCGGAGAATGATATCGCGGGTGCGCACGGATGCTCCACGGAAACAAACACTGCCGATTGGGTTAAAGGGTCTGTACGACATGCGATTGTACGGGGATGCGCCCGCCCGTGTCAACGCGAATACGAGGGGAAGCGCCGTTGACGCTGTTAAGGGACTGTGGTAGTCTTTGAAAGATGCTTTTCGCGTGATGAGCAATCCTCGGCGCGCCGCTGCGGGCCGCCGGGACAACCGGGTAGCTGCTTGTTATGACAGACGATACCGCCGCGGTCCAGCGGCAGACCGACGACGGCGCCATCCCCCTGCTCGAGCGTATCCGCCGGGCGGAGTCGGCGGCCGCCGATCGGGTGAGAAGTGCCCAGAGCGAGGCCACCCGTCGCCTGCGCGATGCCCGCCGGCGCGCCGAGGAACTCCTCGCCGAGGCTGAGCGTGAGGCCCGTCGGGAGAACGCCGAGAGTATCGAGGCGGCCCGTTCCGAGGCCCAGGATAAAGCCGACGCGCGCCTGAAAGAGGCCCGGGAAGACATCGAGAAACTGGAAGAGCGGGCCCGGAAGAAGCTCGACAACGCCGTCAGCCTGCTCATTGACGCCCTGCCCGGGCGGAACACCACCGATGGCTAACGTTTCCGTCAAGAGAATCGAGATCCTGCTCCACCGGGATCGGCGGGGCGAGGTGCTGGAGCGCTTGGCCGACGCCGGAACCGTCGAGCTGGAGACCCAGGACGCCGCCGGGCATCCGCGCTACTCGACGCCCGATAGCGGGCCGGGCCGCCGAGCCCGCCGCCTGCGCGACGACATCCGCCGCGCCCTGGACTACCTGGACCGCTTCGCACCCAAGGGCGGCTTCATCGCCGGGATGATGGGCCACAAGGTGGCCAGCGAGGTCCCCGGACCCCCGGAGGACTTCGACGCCGCCGCGGCCGCCGGGCTGGTTAACTCCACCGCGGAGCGGGAGACGGAGCTCCTCGGTCGACGTCAGCGCCTCGAGGACGACCTGACCGAACTCCGCCGCTGGGCCGGTCTGCCCCTGGCCCCGGCCGAGCTGGGCTCCACGGCCTCCTGCCGCCTGGTCGCCTACTCCCTGCCCTCGCGCAACCTGGCCGGCCTGCGCGGAGAGCTCGCCGAGGCCGCCGGAGAGCTGTGCCGCCTGGAAGAGGTCGGCGGCGACGCCGTCGAGGCCAAGCTGCTCATCGTCTGGCATCGGGCCGTCGACGAGAGCGTCGAGGAGGTCCTCAAGACCTTCGAGCTCAGCGCCTGCCCGCTCAACGACGACCGGCCCCCGGCGGCGCGCCTCGGAGAGATCGAGGACGAGATCGCCGCCGTCGAGGCCGAGCTCGGAGAGCTCAAGTCCTCCGCTCGGGAGCTCCTCGAACTGCGCGACCCCCTCTACCTGGCCCTGGACGGCGCCGCCACAACCAGCCTGGGCGAGGAGCTGATGGCCGGTTCCCTGGCCGCCGGCGAGGCCATCTACCTGCTCGGCTGGGTCCCCGAGCCGGCGACCGACCGTGTGCGCGGCGCCCTCGACGAACTCGAGCTGGCCCACTACGAGCTGCGCGAACCCACAGAGGAAGAAACCCCCCCCGTCTACCTGAAGAACGGCTCCCCGGTGCGTCCCTTCGAGATGGTCACCGACCTCTACGGCCGTCCCGACCCCCGGGAGTACGATCCCACCCCGCTGTTCGCCTTCTTCTTCGCCCTCTACTTCGGCATCTGCATCACCGACGCCGGCTACGGCCTGCTGCTGATGCTCTCCTCCTGGTTCTTCCTCAAACGGCTGCCCCTGGGGCAGACCACCCGCAAGATGTTCCGGTTGCTGACCATCGCCGGCGGCTTCACCGTCGTGGTGGGGCTGCTGACCGGCGGCATCTTCGGCCTGGACTTCTCCGCCCTGAACCTGCCGGCCCTGGAGGCCCTGCGGCAGAAGATCATGATCATCGATCCCCTGGACCCGGATCAGATGTTCTACTTCTTCTACTTCTCCCTGGGCCTGGGGTACCTCCAGCTCTTCATCGGCTACCTGCTGGGCTTCCTCAACGCCCTGCGCGTCGGCGATTCTCAAACGGCCTGGTTCCGCAAGCTGCCCTGGATTCTGGTGATGATCCTGATTCCTCTAGCGGTGGGCTTGCCCGCCCTGGCCGGCATCGACGGAACCTGGGCCTGGTACGCTGCGGCGGCGGTCGGCCTCTTCGTTGTGGCCTTCAGCGGCGTCGGCGACGATTCCGGACTGCCCAGACTGGGAGCCGGCTTCTTCAACCTATATACTGGGATAAGCGGTCTGTTCTCCGACGTGCTCTCCTACGCCCGCCTGTTCGCCCTGGGCCTGGCCACGGCGGTCATCGCCCAGGTGGTCAACACGATGGCCTTCGGCGGCGGCGTGGTGGGCACGGTGCTGATCCTGGTCATCGGCCATGTGTTCAACCTGGCCATGAACGCACTGTCCGGGTTCATCCACACGGCCCGCTTGCAGTTCGTCGAGTACTTCGACAAGTTCTACTTCGGCGGGGGCCGGACCTTCCAGCCCTACGCCCATAGTCTCCAGCATACCGTGCTCAAGCGGTAGCCCATCCAAGGGGGCGATCATGAAGAAACTGCTAGCTCTTTCCCTGCTTTTGCTGCTGGTTTTCGCCGTGAGTTCCGGCGCCAATATCTGGGGTCCGGTCAGTTGCGGCGACTGGGACGACGATGACGACGACGGCGGTGGTGACGACGACGACGACCACGGCTCCGATGACGACGGCGGCCACCGCGCCACGGTCAACGTCAAGAACAAGATCTACTGGGTGCCCGACAACCTGCCCACCCGCGCCGACGAAGGCTTCATCGTCTCCCTCTACTGGGAGTTCTTCAACCGCCTGCCCGACAAGGGCGGTTTCGAGGCCAAGCTCGACAAGCTGCGTTCGGGCGCCTCGCGGCAGGAGATCGTGCTCGATTTCGTGATGAGCTCGGAGAACAAGTCTCTGCGCGGCAACACCGAGCACAACAACTACTTCATCGGCACCCTGTACAACACCCTGCTGCACCGCGAGCCCGACCAGGACGGCCTGCACGCCTGGCTGGACCGTATGGACGACGGCATGAGCCGTCTCGAGGTCATCAAGCGCTTCCTCAACGGCGAGGAGTACCGCAGCAAGCACCGCATCTAGGCTCACTCTTCGCGATAGGCGC
>WJMB01000148.1 GCA_014728185.1 Candidatus Coatesiibacteriota bacterium | reverse complement strand
CGCGTCGAGGTCTTCGGTTCGGCCATCGAGGCCCCCGAGGAGGAAGGCGGCGTGATCTACGAGACCTACTATCACTACACCTTCCTTGGCCCGGCCGAATAGTTTGGCATTGCTGCGATACGCTTACGAATCCCTGAGCATTAAAGGGGGCGGACCTTCAGGTCCGCCCGCGCTTACTCCCGCGCCGCCAGCTCGGCCAGGGCGGCGGACCAGACCTCCCAGTTGCCCTCGGCGGCGCCTTGAACGGCGGCTTCCCAGAGCCCCTGTGAATCGTTCTCCAGCAAGGCCAGCTCGTAGCGCAGGGCGGCGGTCCATCGGGCCTGTTCGAGACCCTCGCGCAGCAGCTCGACGGCCCGGTCTCGGTTATCGGCGGACAGGGCGATCCGGGCCAACACCAGATGGGCTGTGGGCTCGGCGGGGTCCCGCTCCAGCGCCGCGGCGGCGTGCTTGCGGGCGTTGAGTGTGTCGCCGAGTTCGAGGAACAGCGCGGCGAGCTCGGCTCGCAGGGCGGCTCCGGTCCAGGGCTGGGAGGCGGCCTCCTGGAGAGTGCCCAGGGCGGCCCAGTCGTCACCCCCGCCCCGTTGAGCCTGGGCGGTCAGCGAGGCCAAACGGTCCGGGTCCAGCCGTGCGCCGCGCAGCAGCTCCAGCTCGGCCAGGGCGGCGTCGTAGTCCTCCAGCGCCAGCAGGGCCTGGACCAGGTTGAGCCGCGCCGGGGCCATCCCCGGGCTCTCCCCGAGGGCCAGGCGCTGATACTCGACGGACTCGGCGTAGGCGCCCCGGGCGTAAGCCTCGGAGCCCAGATTGTTGTAGCCGACGGCCAGGTTGTCGTAGGCGTGGATCTCGCGGGGAGCGCGCAGAGCCGCCCAGGTTAGGAAGACCAACAGGGGCGCGGCGAGGATGATCCCCCAGCGCAGGCGACGGCTGCGCTTCCAGCCGCCCCGGCGCAGCAGGCGCACCCAGTGGACCGCGCGGTGGACGAAGAGCCCGGCGCCGATGATCAACAGCGGCGCGACGACGACACGGAACCGGGCGGTCACGAAGAAAGGCAGCAGGCCCAGGAAGTAGGCCAGGGCGACCACGCCGAGGACCCGGGCGCCGCGCCGGCGGCCGAAAACCAGCCCGGCGACGCCCAGGGGCAACAGCAGGTAGAGGCTCAGCCAGGGCAGGCGCAGCAGCGGCACCGACTCGGCCTCGAAGTAGTAGTTCTCGACCTGGGGGAACTCGTAGCCGTTGAGATACAAAAGGGCGCGCTTGAGGCTCAGGGCGACGATCCGTCCGGGGTCGGCCCGCCACAACTCGCCGAAGCGCCCGTACCAGTAGTCGTCGACCTCGCCCGGCGTCACGTCGGGGCCGAGTTCGCGCTCGGCGGGCTGCCGGGCGGTGAAGTCCATGGCGTAGGTGGTCGGGTCGTAGGGCCGGTAGAGCCCGGTGGCGCCGGCTTGGTTGCCCAGGTAGAGGTTCAGCCCGCCGTTGGTGGAGAGCAGGACGAAGTCGACCTCGGCCAGGCTGTTGACCAGGGTGACCGGGGCCACGACGACCACGGCGGCGCCGACGAGGAGGGCCAGCTCGGCTAAGGCGCGCCGGCGGTTCTTCTTCAAACGTTTGAAAAAGAGGTAGAGCCCCAGGGCGGCGGCGGGCAAGGCCAGGGTGCCGTGGGCCAGGGCGGCCAGGGCGAAGACAGCGCCGATCAACGCCGAGCGCGGGAGCCGGGGGTCTTGTCGCTGGCGTACCGCCAGGTAGACCCCCAGGGTGACCAGGAAGACCGACAGCGTCGAGGGCAGCAGCAGGGTCTCGAAGAAGAATAGCTGGTGGTAGAGGGCGGCGGCGACGAGCACCCCCAGGGCCCACCAGCGCGGCAGCAGACGCCGAGCCGTCAGATAGACCAGCAACAGGGTGCCCAGACCGAGGAGGAGCTGCAACACCCGCACGGCCCAGTAGGTCCCCGGGAACAGCGCGTAGGACCCGCCGACGAAGAGCTGGTAGAGCGGGCTCATGAAGAAGGGCGTCTGCGGACCCTCCCCGGCGGCGACGGCCAGCCCCTGGGTGTGGTAGTAACGCTCGTCGAGGCCCAGGTAGTCTCCGTAAGGCCCCTCGGCGAGCTGCCCCAGCAGGATCAGGCGCAGCGCCAGGGCCGCCAGCAGGACCAGGGCGACCCACAGGCGGTCTTCGCGCAACAGGCGGTGGAGTCGGTTCTCAGGCACGGGGAGCCTCCAGGTAGCGCCCCGGCTCCAGGGGCAGGTGGCGGTCCGGTGCGGTGGAGAAGATCACGCTCAGGGGTCGGTCCCCCTTGTGGATCAGGCGCTCGCCGTGGACGGTCAGTCCCTCGGCGGAGCGGGCCAGGTCGACGAGCTCCCGGGGCGCGACGGTGCGGGCGCCGTTCTCCCGCGCCCAGGCCAGCGCTCGGGCGTAGACCTCGCCCCAGCCGGGATGGGCCGGTCCGAAGACCCGTTGGTGCCAGAGCAGGCTCAGACAGGCCCCAGAATCACGCGCCGCCTCCAGGTGCGGCAGCAGGCTCCTCCAGGCCGCCTCGACCTCGACCGTGGCGTCGCCCCAGGGGCGGAAGAGGGCGCCGTCCATCACCGGCAGCGGCAGCTCGAAGAGTCCCAGGGGGCGTTCCGCCGCGTGGTTCCAGGGCCGGTAGGGACCGCCGGTGGACAACCGCCAGCCCGGAGCGTCGGCGAAGCCCAGGCTGGCGTCGTACTCCAGATCGGCCGCTTCCAGGGCGGCCAGGTCGGCGGGGCAGCGCAGGCGCAGGTAGTGGGCTCGACCGCCGAAGCAATCCAGGCCGGTCAGCCGCCGCAGCTCCTCGGCCTCGCCGCGCAGCAGCTCCGGATTTCCGGCGGTCAGATAGCCGTAGTGGTGGCCGACCTCCTGCCCCGTGGCCAGCAGCTTCTCCAGCACCTTGCGGTTGCGGGAGAGCCGGTAGGCGGGGTCGTGGGGGCCGCGGCGGCCGGGGTGGACGTAGTAGCCGCCTGCATCCGGGGCGTCGGCGTCGATACAGTGCTCCAGGCGGTGGTGGCGGTCGGGACGGCGAAGCAGGCCCAGCATCCGTCGCCCGGCGCGCAGGCGCTCACCGCTGAACCGCAGTGCCCCGGCGCCGATCAGTCGCAAGGCCCGCCCCAGACTGCGCTCGCCCAAGGAATCGATGTCGTGGGTCAGCGCCACGGACCAGGCCGCCCCGTCGGGGTGCCGCCCGACCCGGGCGACGACACCCCCGACGGCCAGGGCGGCGGCGATGAAGCTGCCCCAGTCTTCCAGCCGCGGTCCGTCGAAGAAGACCGACGGCGTCCGCGAGAGCGCCCGGGACAGCCGGCCGTGGGCGTCGCGGCGTTCGGGGCGTGTCAGCTCCTCGATCTGGCCCAGCAGGTACCAGGTCGTGGCGACGGGGTCCACGGCGCAACGCACCCCGCCTTCCGCCAGAGTCACCCGGGGCCGCCCGCCGTCGTCGACGTAGAGCGGCCGACCGGCGGGAGTATCAGCAGAATCGAAGAGGGCGTAAAGGCGTCGCGGCCAGGGAAGGTTACCCGGTGGCTCGCCGACGCGGTTGAGCTCGATCAGGCGCGGCTCCGACTCCAGGGACGGGCTGATCGTCACATCCGCCAACTCGCCGTAGCCCAACCGCGAACCCCAGACGGCGGCGACGCCGCCCAGGCGCAGCAGCTCGCCCAGGGCGTAGCGGGCCCTTTCAGCGTTCAATCCGCCGGGAGTCGTGGTGATGTGAATCTCAACCATGGCGCAGGAGTCCGACCAGGCGGCGCGTCAACCGCAACGTCGGGCGGAAGACCTTGTGGGTCATCAGGTGGGGCACCAGGCGTCCGCCGAAGCCGCGCTTGAAGCGGCAGATCGCCGGGGTGTTGGCGCCGACGAAATCCAGACCGCGGCCCTCGACCGCCAGGTGTTCCATCACATGGTGGACCAGCAGTGTCGGAGCCCCGTCGCCCCGGCCCTCCGGATCGCGCCCGGCCAGGGCGTAGTACCCGGCGACCTCGTCCTCGACCAGCAGCAGCGCCGCCGAGAGGCTGCCGTCGCAGCGTCGGGCCTCGATAACCTCGCCCCGCCGCGCCAGGGTCTTCACCAGCTCCCGCGAGGCGACGGGCAGACCGGCACGGCGCATCGCTCTCCGGTAAAAACCGTCCAACCCGGCGATCCCCCCGCCGCGGCGCACCTCCAAGCCCAATCCCCGGGCCTTCTTCAACTGCCGCCGCGTCGCCGAGTCGTAGTCCCTCGGGTCCGCCGACTCCACCACGTAGGTATAGCGCGGGGTGACCCGCCAGCCGCGCTGGATGAAGGGCCGTGCGTCAACCACCACCGGTGGATGGATCAGGCGGGCCTCGATGACACCGCGTCGCGTCAAGAATTCATCCACCGACCCGACCAGAGCGTCCCAGCGTGACTCGGTCTTGCCCGCCGCCCCGTCGGGGCTCGCCGCCGGATACAGGCCCCAGTATTGGGCCAGCACGGGGACGACCGCCCGTCGACGCCGGATGCGCAACGGCAGCACCGCCCGCAGCTCCTGACCGACGTAGACGCCCCACAGCTCCGTCGAAGAAGGCTCGACCTCGCGCAGCGCCTCAACGAAACCGTCGAGATACCACGCACCGAGCCCCGTGAAGGCGAGGTCCTTCAACTGCTCTAAATCCAGCGGCTTGAGTGTCGGTCGGGCCAAGAGCTGCCTTTCCTTTGGTGCCACGACGATTCCGGCTTGCCCCCACGCCGCCGGAGACCCCGGCAAATGAGGCAAGAAACAAACACTGGCAGGCGCCGGCGTTGGCACGTTTCTTGCGG
>WJMB01000147.1 GCA_014728185.1 Candidatus Coatesiibacteriota bacterium | reverse complement strand
TCACTCCCAGCGGTCATCGGGGTATACCGCGCTTTCGTCATCGAGGAAGCGGCCGTCGGCCTCCAGTCGCTCCCGGCGGTCACGGTTCCTTGACCTGAGACCGAGGACGACCACGCTGAGGTAGGCAACGGCGACGGCGGTCAGCGACAGCGAGGCCCAGCTCGGCCAGTGACCGGGGAAAACCAGCCAGGTGGTGATCGTCAAGCCGGGTAGGACCAGGCCCAGAGTCCACAGGGTCAGGGCCTTGAAGGTGCGCAGTTGGCGAACGCCCCGGCGGACCTCGCGGTAGGCGTCGATGGCCAGCCCGGTGAAGACGGCGGCGCCGACCAGACAGGCTCCGGCGACTGCCAGACTGGTCTGGCCGAACTCGCCGTCCCGGTGGCTGAAGATGACCGCGTTGATCGCGCCGATGACCCCGGCCGCGCCGGCGGCGAAGAACAGGCGCACCATCAGCAGCTTGCCCTGGTTCGTGGCCAAGCGGACAACGCCGCCCTGGATAAGTTGACGCAGGTTCCGCATGGTTTCGACAGCCTGGTTTAGTTCGTGGCTTGGGTCGTTCTCACTCCTCGACTATCTCCGTGCCGCATTCCGGACAGCGGTTGCGGCGGCCGCGTCGGCGGACCTGAGCGCCGCAGTTGAAGCAGATGACGTAACCGGGTGGTGCCTCGGCGATGCCGCCGCCCTGTCGCTCGTTTCGGCGTTGCCGGATAGTCTCGGCCAGCTCGTCGAGTTCGCGCTGACGCTCGCGGCGACGCTGCTCTTCCTCCGGGGACAGCTCGACGATGGGGACGGGTTCGGCTTCGGGAGAGGTATCCTTCCGGTTTTTAGTGGTGGGCGCCGTCCGCGGCTCAGGGGGTGCTTGGGGTTTCGGGGGTTCAGCGCTCTCAGGCTCGTAGACTCGCTGAGGTGTTCGTCGGGCGGGCGCGGGACCGGAACGGGGTTTGTACTGATGCCTGCTCTGACGCCCGGCTTGGCCCGCCGGTCCGCTGTAGAGGGGAACAGAGGGGTTGTTACCACCTGGGGTAGATCCAGCATCGCGTTTCCGTCCGTCGTCGGGGTCACGCGCCAACAGCCTGGCCAGCAGCCAGATGAGCAGGGCGACGCCGATGATGATTATGACAAGTCCCATAGAGCTTCCCCTCATCTGATTCCGATAAATCCGCCAACCGGTCTGTCCGTCACTGCTCGATGATCTCCGTGCCGCAGTTGGGGCAGGTCGTTGTCCGGCCGCGCTGCTTGATGACCGAGCCGCAGTTGAAACAGAGGATGTGTCCCGGCGGGACGCCCTCGCCGTCGTCCACGGCCGGGCGCTGGCGGGAGCGGATGCGTTCGACCAGTTCGGCGTGCTCGCGCTTGCGCCGCTGGCGGCGCTCGGCCTGCTCCTCGTCCAGCATCTCCAACTCGGCGTAGTCTTCTTCGACCATGGATGCGTCGCGATAGCGGACATCCTCCTCGTCGGGCTCTTCGATTACCGCTTCAATCTCCACAACCTCTTCCCGCTCCGGCTCGGGCTCGGCATTGGGGCTGCGGTAGGGCCGGTAAGCTCTGTGTGGTCGCCGGGCGTCCGGTGTGGAGTCGTAGCTGGAGCGGGAGATCACGCGGGGTCGGGGTGTAGGCCGCGAGGTTCCTCCGGAGCCCGAGCTCTTCTCGGCCTGTTTACGGGCGTTGCGGATGGCCTTGCCGATGAAACCCGTGGTGAAGATGATGATCAGCAAAGGGACGAGGAAGCCCACGTGGAACTCGCCCTCGGTGATTATGCTTAGGAAGATCCCGATAAACATCACGATGCCGACGACGATCATCCCGGCGGCCGGGTTCTTGCCGCGATTATCGAACAGGCCCATGGGCGCTCCTCGGTTGCGAGTTGGTTGTCTAGTTGGATTATAGGCGCGCGACGGCCTTGCTTCAAGACCGTAATGCTTTTCGACGGTACACTTGGACAGGCGGGTTCCGGTTTGTCGTGCCCCTAAAACAGATGCGTTGGGCTTGTCTTGATACCAGCTTAGCCAATTCTGTCAACGTACAAATGTAGGCATTATGGTGTGTTCGGACCAAATCAGGGCCGATATTGAAAAGTACACCGAGCGGGCATTCGCTGTTTGGGTGCGTCGCGCTTTATCACTATACTACAATGCACGGTCTTGTTACTTGATAATGATGCAGTTATGGGTCGAGTAGCCATCGGGTGGTCGTTTAGTGCAAGCTACTAAGCAAGGAAGGTTATCCACCGAGCAGACCCCTTCTCGCCGCCACTTTTTTGCTGTAAAAAAGTGACAGGAACATTTGCCGCTACACGTTTATTATCAGCAGTATACAATCACAACCCGGTCCGATCACGCTCCATAATGCCTCATGTTGCTGAAGAGTAATCAAAAAGCGGCGGTTGGAAACCCTGTGCTCTGTGGGTAATCAGTCTCGCCGGCAGCTTGCATTCTATCGCCCATTCAACATCGAGTAGCTTATAAATGTAACACTAACAGTCAATAATGGCGTTTCCTGAATGAGGTAAAAAAGTGCCGCCCTTCCGAAGGGTATGCAACCGCTCGGTGGATCGATCTCTATCAGCCAGCCTTTGCCCGAACAGGTTACATGATGCTGACCGCCTCTAAACAGCCTGTCAGCTAGGCAAGCTGGTGTCGATACCAGTACCGTTCTACAAGTCAAACCGCCGCGGAGTGTCTTTCATGTAAGCTTTTTTCTGCCGAAGCGATGCTGTTTGCAATGAGTTGCTTATGGTTCCCGGGGCTCGAAGCCGCGGAACTGCTTGGCGCGGTAGGTTGTCTTTTAGGCGACAGCGACAAGTGAAAAGGGCGGGGTCCGTGGACCCCGCCCGGTTCATCGGCTGATGCTTCCGGCTACTCCGCGAAGGTCAACCCCTCGGCCAGGGCGCCTTCATGATCTATCAACCCGCTGATCATCAGGTCGCGGCCCGAGGGCTCGTAGGTGACTTCCTTGAGGTAGTGGGCTTCATCGAGGCGCAGCACCCCGCTGCCGCCCACCGGACTGGGGGCCGTCGCACCGCCGATGATCATCGGCGAGATGAAGCAGACCACGCGATCGACGAGACCCGCCTCGAAGAGGCTGGCCGCCACTCCGCCGCCGCCCTCGACCAGCAGGTTCATGATCTCCAGCTCGGCCAGGCGGTACATCAGCCTGGTCACGTCGACCTTGACCGAGCTGCCCTCGACCACCTCGACGTGGGCGCCGACCTCCTGCAGAGCGCTGATGCGCGAGGGGCTGGCCTTGGGGGCCACGGCGACGATGGTCCGCGGCTCCCGGGTTATCGTCCGGCAGCGGTTCGGTACGCGGGCTTTGGAGTCGACGATGATCTTCTGCGGGTGACGGATGTCGGGGACCTCGATGCGCACGTTTAGCTGAGGATCGTCGGCCAGTACGGTGCCGATGCCCACCAGGATGGCGTCGGTCTGGTTGCGCAGCTCGTGGACGTGGTGGCGGGACTCATCGCAGGTGATCCACTTGCTTTCGCCGGTGGTGGTGGCGATCTTGCCGTCCAGGCTCATCGCCATCTTGACCGTCACGTAGGGCAGACTCTGGGTGACATACTTCAGGTAGGCGGCGTTGAGCTGGCGGGCCTCGGTCTCCAGAACGCCCTCGACCACTTCGATCCCGGCGTCGCGCAGCCGTTTGATGCCGCCGCAGTCCACCCGGGGATCGGGATCGGCGTGGGCGATGACCACCCGCTTGATCCCGGCGGGGATGATGCTGTCCACGCAGGCCGGGGTGCGACCCTGGTGGCAGCAGGGCTCGAGGTTGGTGTAGAGGGTGGCTCCGGTGGTCTGGTCGCCGGCGTCGCGCAGTGCGGCGATCTCGGCGTGATCCTCACCGGCGCGCCTGTGGTAGCCCTGGCCGATGATGCGGTCATCGGCGACGACCAGCGCGCCGACCAGGGGGTTGGGCGAGGTGCGGCCGTGGGCCTTGAGGGCCAGGTCCAGCACCTGGCGCATGAAGTGTTGATCGCGTTCCATCTGCTTATCAGCGCTCATTTCGCCGCCGTTGTTCTGATGGGTTGTTCTCTCTAAATGGGGCCGGATAATAGCAGGAAGAGTCGGTCTGGTCAAGTCCCATACCAAGCTGGGGAGGGCGGCGCCGTTATCAGAACGCGGGATCATATCCCCTGCCCGGACCGGGTTATGAACGCACTTCGCCGAAAAGACACGTGCAGTGCCAGGTGCGCCTGTCACCTATCAGCTTGCGGCAAACGGCCACCCGTTTGCCATCCGACTCATAACTACCCCAATATCAAGCAACAAAACCGCGCAAAATAGTATCAGGAGTGAAGTCGGGCGCAACTAACCAGCCAATCCTTGCTCGTGAAGCTCTCTTTATCGGCCCTGATTTGGTCCGAACAAGTTCCCCGATGCCATCAAGTAACAAGACTGCGCATGATAGTGTCGGGATCAAACCCGTACGCACCTGAACAGCGACAAGCTGCTCGGTGCAACGGCTGGAGCTTGTCGTCCGAACGATCCGCGCGTTCATTAGCGGCGGTTCGCCGGCATGATCCGGACCTAGGAGGGTATGCGATCCCCGGCGATATACGCCCGTCCGGATACGCGAGCAAACCTCAAGACGTTAACACAGGCGGAGTCGGAGCTCCGCCTGCATTCATTCCAGAACTGTCGAGGACGCCGGAGTGCCCGCTACTGGAACCATTTGTCCGCGCCGTTGAAGGTGAACATCAGGCGCAGGAAGGTCTCTTCTAGTCCGGCTTCTTCCACAGAGCCGCGCTGGGCGTACTGGAAGGCCACGTCCACGGTCGATTGATCGTCGGTTCCGAAGAACACGCCCAGCCCGGCGGTAAGGCCCCATTCGGCCAGGGAGCCCGAGCCCTGCGGCGCGTCGTAGAGGGTTTCGTAGTAGCCGCCCAGGCGCAGGGGCATCCTCCAGAGGAAGAAGGCGTTGTAGCGGCGGGTGGGGATGTACTCGAGGCCCAGGCCCAGATGCAGGGCGTCGTCGTAGCCCAGTTCGTCGTCGCCGATGCTGAAGCCGCTCCACATCTCGTAACGCGCGTCGCCGACGAGCTGGAGGTTCTCCTGGGGCCGGAAGCCCAACCCGGCGCCGAAGTTGATCGGGTAGGAGAACTCCGTTGTTTCACGTGAAACCTCGCCGAAGCCGCTCTCGGTGATCCGGGTGACGTCGCTGAGGACGGGAACCTCGAAGTAGGCGCCGGCGGTGAGGGAGTCGAAGCGCAGGTTGGCGCCGGCGCCCACGGCCAGGCCGCGGACCTCGCAGCCCAGCTCGTCGGTGGTGCTGACGTAGTCGTTCTCGTCGTAGTCGGCGGTCCAGCGCTCGTGGGGGTCGCCGATGATCCCGCTCACGCGCAGGCCCAGGCCGAGATCGTCGTTGGGCGCCCAGGCCAGGGCCAGGTTGGCGGAGTTGACGGCGCCGCGCCCCTCGACATCGACGGTGCCCACGGAGCCGTCGCCCGCCGGGTCGTCGAGATCGGTGGTGTAGCGGAAGCGCCAGCTCTGGCGTTCCCGCCAGCCCAGGGCGACGCTCCAGCCGCCGGAGAAGCCCACCGCCAATTGGATGTTGGGCATCCCGGAGGAAACATAAACGCTCTCACCGGCCCCGATGCTGTAGGTGTTGTGTTCACGCTGGGTGGTCAGGGTCAGCACCGAGTACTCCAGGCCGGCGATATTGGCCGGGTTCAGCAGGGTGTAGTTGTAGTAGTCCCAGAGCCCCAGGCTGGTGTTGCCCATCGCGGCGCCTCGGGCGTCGGCCGGGGTGACGGGCTCTCCCGGGCGGCCCAGGGAGAACAGGGAGTAGGCGGAGGCGCTGGCGGCCAACAGGACCAACAGAAGGGGAATCGCACGGCGCATGGTGATCCTCGGTGGTTTGGGGCTGCTGGTGTTGATCAAGCTATCTTCGTGACTGTGACGATCGAATAATCAAGCTGCGAGCCATTGAGTGTCATCAAGTGCTGTAAACAGCAGAAGATGCTGGCGGTCTTGTTGCTTGATAATAAGGCAGTTATGAGTCGAGCGGCAAACCGGTGACCGTTAACTGCAAGTTAATAGGCAGGGCAGTTCTTCCACCAAGCAGGCCCCTTGCGGCCGCCACTTGTTGACTGCTGATAAGTGACAAGCGCATCTGCTGTTACACTTGAACCAGCAGCCGATTGGAATCACATCGCGGTCCGAACAGGGTATGGAATCCCATAACAGTGTGCATCGTGGCTTATTGGTTGTTCGGGATACATATCTCGGCTCGGCAATCGGATAGTTCGTAGCGTGGTGGCTTAATCTCCAGCCTCGAGCAGCGGCGGTGACTGGTTGCCCCAGTGCTCGGGCGGCTGGGTGTATTTGATAACCAGGCGGGGCGCGCGGTCGGGATCGCCGCAGTC
>WJMB01000146.1 GCA_014728185.1 Candidatus Coatesiibacteriota bacterium | reverse complement strand
GAGAAGTTGTAAAAACCCAGAGTGCTGGGCAGCGTGACCTGAAGCACCTGATCATCGATCCCGGTGAAATTGAGTTCGGTGCCGCCGGAGGCGTCGCGCCAGTTGTAAGCAGGCTCGTTATAGCCGCTTAAACCCTCGTTATCGATGTAAACGTAGTACTCGGGATTAAAAGGATTGCTTGAATCCCAGGTGCCGTCATAGGCTACGCCGAGGTCGTCGGTGCCCTGCTCGCCCTCGAAGCCGCTGGTTCCGATGTAGGGCAGCTCGAAATCGCCGGTGTTGATGGCCGTGCTCGGAGTGGAGTCGGCGGTAATGGTGAAGGCGTTGCCCGCCAGGGCCGCACTCAGTAGCAAGGTAACAAGTATCAGGAGAAGCTTGCGCATGTCTTCCTCCGTTCGGATGGTATGGAGGCTGGCTACCACCTGGGTGGCGCTGTCAAATCGAGTTTGTTATCGAGCTTGTTAAAGATGGATTAAGCCGCTAAACGCCCCCCCAGCTTACAGGGCGTTTCCGGTGAGGCGGCGGACTTCGAACGGCTTGGTTGTTGCACTTAAGGCGTGATAATGGAGATTTTACTAACAGTGGTCAGGTTACCACAGCGCAGTTAGGCTGTCAAGGAGTTATTGGCCGCCGTGCGGAGCTGTCGGAGGCCCAGCGGAGTCGGCCGCGGAGTCGAGGGATAGACGGGGGTAATCGGGAGGGTGGCTTCTGAAGAGTCCTGAGCTGGTTTGTTTATGCTGAGTTCGTGATACATCAGGACATCTGACCACCAATGCACCCCAGTGGTTCACTCTTGTTGGAACTCTCGGCAATGAGTTGGATCAGGGATTAGCAGCTCGAACCGAACCGACGGCGTTTATCTAGTCCGCACCTCGGAGTCCCGGCTCTGCAACAGCTAATTGCGGCAGCCCGCATATCTAAAAAGTGTGCTTGATCGACTGGAAGTGTTGGCTCGGTAAATGGAGTGCAAGCAGCATTGGCATCTCTTTGTCAGCGGACGGAGTAACCGGCGATGTTGGCATATTCATGCCTTGGCGCTGAGTGTAGAGTAAACGATCCAGCGAATCGAAAGACGATACCTCACATCCTGGCCGCCGCCTTTCGTGATGATGGAGCGGGCACCAAAAGCACGGCATTACGGCCTGTTGGCTAGATACACAGGTTGCTTGACAGGTGATTATCCCTTGCCTAATAAAGTAGTGAATTTATATTAGGCATCATGGAACTTGTTCGGACCAAATCAGGGCTGATAAAGAGAGCCTCACGAGCAAGGATTTGCTGATTAGTTGCATCCGACTTCACTCCCGATACTATACTGCGCGATCTTGTTGCTTGATATTGTGGTAGTTATGAGTCGGGTGGCAAATGGGTGGTCGTTCTTGGCGGCAACTGGGCAGGGCAGGTTATCCACGAAGCTGGCACCTTACAGCCGCCACTCTTTGACTGCTGAAAAGTGACAGGCGTATCCGCTACAACACGTGTATTATCAACGGGGTAATTATTACCCCAGTCCGAACATGGTATATGATACCTTATATTATCTAGACGATTATAAATCGCGTGTAACGCCGAAAGCGATTCTACTCGATGCGATTGCATGGCGAGGGATTCGCTTGGCCCCATTAGCGGGGATCCCTTCTACTGCGCCGTCGTTGTTGCGCCGCGGTGATCAGAGTGAACCAGTTGATGATCCGATTGTTGAGGTCCTCGGCCCAGTAGCGTTCCGGGTGGGCCAGACCCAGGCGGATGCGCAGCGCTCTCGGTCCGTCGGTCAAGTACATGCCGGTGCGGGCCACGGCCGAGTAGTCGCGGCGATCGACGCCGGGCCGGTTTGTCACGGCGATGCCGTAGTGGTAGCCGGCCCGCCTCAGCGCCTCACGCACCCGGGCGTCGTGGCGCCCGAAGGGGTAGCAGAAGCACTCGGGTAGATAACCCAGCTCGCGGGCGATAGCCTCGCGGGATTCGACGAGCTCGCGCTCCAACTCGTCATCGGGCAGGGCGGTCAGGTCGCGGTGACTGACCCCATGGCTGCCGAAGCGCACCAGGCCGTCGGCGGCCATCTCGCGGGCCTGCTCCCAGCTCAGGTGACGGAAGGCCCCCCGGGCCAGGGCCTGATCCCAGTCGTTGGCCTTGCCGCTGTAGCCCGTAACCAGGAAGACCGTCGCCGGGGAGGCGAACTCGCGCAGCAGGGGCAGGGCGTGATGATAGAGGGACTCGTAACCGTCGTCGAAGGTCAGCACCACCCCGCGTCGGGACGATTGGAGGCCGCTTTCGCCGTGCAGGGCGTCCAGATAGTCGACCAGGTCCAGGACGGGCAAAGCGGCCCGGCGGATTACCTCGAGGTGGCGGCGGAAGGCCCGCGGGGGCAGCCAGGTACCCCCCAGTTCCAGCCGGGTCTGGACCTTGTGGTAGGTCAGGATGACCACGGGTTCAGGTGCCGTGGTGCCCCAGCGACGACGGTGCAGCCAGCGCAGCAGGCCCGTCAGGACCAGCAGTCCACCTCCGAGGAGCAGCAACCCCCAGACCACACTCACCGCCCGTCCGAGGGGGCGTGCGTGAACTCGGCGCGCAGGCGGCATCGCTCGGCGGGCGGCAGTTCGATCCTCCAGGCCCAGCAGAGCTGTAGGCCCTGCCAACTGCGCCGCACCCCGGCCTCGGTGCCCTCGAGGGTCCTTAACGGGGCGCTCCACAGCCGGGCCGCCGGTTCGATCCGGCAGCCGAGCTCCAGGCCCAGGTGGCTGTCGACCAGGCGCCAACCGTCGAGGCCCTTCTTCACGCCGCGGGCTGTGGTGCTCAGCTCGAGCTCCGAGCCGTCGGCGATTCGTCCCGTCAGGCCCAGTTGCTCGGGACCGGCCGGTGGCGAGGGACCGGCGTCGAGCAGCAGATCGAAGCGCTGGACCTTGTCGGAGCGGTTGAGCAGCTTCAGTTCCCAACGCCATCCTCCGCGGACCAGCCTGACGAGTTGCTCCAGCTCGAGCTCGGCTCCCCGGTGATCGATGACCGCCCGATGAACGGCGGCGCGCTCCGGGCTCTCCACCCCTTCGAGGTCCGGGTATACGGGGCGCAGCTCGCCGGTGAAGAAGCCCCGGGCGCTGGAACCGGCGGGCAGCAGCCCCAGGCGGGCGAAGCCGCGCCGCCGGGGATCGACGGTGAACCCCGGGGTCTTCGAGGGATGATAGGGCTCGGCGATCCGGGTGAAGCCACCGGCCAGACCGGCGGGCGGTATCTTGGAAACCCAGTCCAGCACGGCCCCGACGGTGTCGAGAACCAGCAACTGACGATGATCGTTGAAAACGGCGTTCTCCGTCAGCAGCCCCTCGTAGTCGATGAACTCGCGGCGCGGTGCAGCGGTGTCGTCGAGTCGGGCCAGAGCCCGGGCCAGACAGCGGTAGGAATGGTGGCGCAGGAAGTGGTAGTAGACCCCGCCAAAGAGGCCGTGCCAGAAATGGTCGTTGACCATCGCCCGGTCCACTTCGTCCCAGAGTTCGACGAGTTCGAGGGCGTCGATCTCGCAGCCCCGTCCGGCCAGGCGTCGGCGGGTGTAAAGGTAGAGCCGGTGCAGCCGACCAGCCGCCGGATACTTGACCAGGAAATTTCTCCAATGGGTGCCGCGCAGGAACCCGGCGGCCTCTTTCAATCCCTTATCGGCCTGCGCCGAATCCAGTCGCTTCTCCAGCTTCTCCAGCCGGCCGCGGGCCGGGGTGGGCAGAGCCCAGACACCCATCTTGTCGTAAGACGCCGTGGGCAGGTAGACCAGGCGCCGGGGCGGGCGGCGGTCCAGCGCCTCGCTCAAACGGACGCAGCGCAGCCAGGGGGTATCGGCCAGCGCCCCGAGAAAACGCTCCATCCATCCCTCGGTGTAGCACAGTGTGTAGGTGGTGCCCCGCTTCGCCGGCCAGAGGCCCATCTTCTCCGCGTCGCTCATGATCACCACAACCGGCGGCCGATCCGATCCGCCGTCGCGAGCGCCGGAGAGATAATCCAGCGTCGCGGCCGGAGGCTTCCAGGGGATCAGGTAGCGGATCGGCTCGTCGATGGGGAACACCGCCAGGGACTCGCCGCCGTCGCCGGTGGCGAAGACGCTGTAGAGCTCCCGGCCCGACCAGCCCAAATCCGCGAAGTGCCGGTCGTCGAGCAGGGTGAAGCGATAGCCCGCGACGGCCAGCTCCGCCGCCAAGCGGGGCTCCCAGACCCGCTCGGCCAGCCAGGCCCCCGTCGGGCGCACCTCGAAGAGCTCCTCGATCCGCTCGGCCAGCCGCTCCAACTGCCGCCGACGGTCGTCGGGATGCAGCATCGCCAGGATCGGCTCGTAATAACCGCCGCCGAGGAGCTCGAGCCGACCCTCGGAAATCAACTCCCCGAGCTGTTCGACGAAGTCGGGCCGCTCTTCGACCAGCCAGTCCAAGAGCGCCCCGGAGATATGGAGGTTGAACTCCATACCCGAGGCCGCCAGCTCGCGGACCAGGGGTTCGTAGCTGCGCTTGAAGGCGTGCTCGAAGGTCCCGGGGAAGTTACCCACGGGCTGGTGCAGGTGGAAGATCACCGGCACCAGGACTTCGGCGCGCTCATTGCCTGGCCGCTGTTCGGTCATGTCTCCCCATCGTATGGAACGCTCCGCCGCCCCGCGACACGGCGAAACGGCCCTGGAACAGCTTGAAGCCGCCGCGCGTCCGGCGGGGAGGCGTTGGCACGTTTCTTGCGGAAAGGCGCGCGGCTCTCTCCGGAAGGCCGCCCCGCCCTGCTGCAAGAAACGTGCCAACGCCTCCCCGCCGGACGCGCGGCGGCTTCAAGCTGTTCCAGGGCCGTTTCGCCGTGTCGCGGGGCGGCGGAGCGTTCCATACGATGGGGAGACATGACCGAACAGCG
>WJMB01000019.1 GCA_014728185.1 Candidatus Coatesiibacteriota bacterium | reverse complement strand
GTAGTAGGCCCGGGCCTCGCCCTCGTCGAGCTGGACCAGTTGCTGGAAGTCGCCGCCGGGGACGACGACCACGTCGGCGGTTGCCGTCTGGCGGGTCGCGACGAACTCCATCCGCGCGTAGGGCTCGGGTGCGAAGACGGCATCGGTGATGATCGAGTAGACCTTGCGGACCAGCAGATCGCGGCGCAGGCTGTCGCGGTACTCATCGTCGGTGGTGCCGAACTCGTCGAGCTGGGCCAGGTAGACCTCGGGGTTGAAGACTCCGGTCTCGTCCTGGAAGTAAGGGGTGGCGCGAATCACGTCGTCGATCTCGCCGTCGGTGACCGTCAGGCCCCATTCGGCGGCGCGCTGGCGCACGACGTACTCCTGGACAAGCATCTCGAGGACCTCGGCGGAGACATCCTCGGCGATCTGCTGGTTGATGACCGGGTGGTAGAGTGGGCCGTACTGGCTCTTGGCCTGCTCGACCTCCTGGTTGAAGATGGCCCGGAAGAGCTGGTCGTACTCGTAGGCGGGTACTTCCTCGCCGTTGACGACCAGGACCATGGGCTCATTCTCACAGCCGCCGCCCGAGGTGTAGTTCATCCCCCAGGAGAAAACGACGGTGGCCAGGAAACCGATGATGGCGACCCAGATGATCACCTTCAGGTTCTTGCGCATGGCCTGCATGACCATATCGGTCGACCTCCCGGGGCGCTTGGGCGCCCCGTCCTTACCGGATAAGCTTCATGAACGCCACAGACGTGCGGGACGGATGGCGTTGAAAACGATCCGGGCGTCCGGCGTCGCCCGGATTTGTCGGGGTCGTCGGCGGTTCCGCCGGCAGATTCGCTGACGGGTCCAATGGATTAAATAGGGGGGGATTGTAGCACAGTGTCCGGCGCGGGCTCAAGCGTCGCGCTCGTGCTGGAGCAGGATGTTGTCGATGAGTCGGGTGTCGCCGAAACGGACGGCCAGGGCGGCCAGGGCGCCGTCCCAGCCGACGAACTCCAGGCCCTCCAGAGTGGCGGGGTGCCGCAGCTCGAGATACTCCAGGCGGCCGTCGGGGGCTTGTTCTTTCAGCGTGCGATGACCCAGGGAGACCAGGTTGTGGACCGAGTCCTCGCCGGCCTTCCAGGCCGCTTCGACGGCCCGCAGCGCGGAGTGGAGCGCCGGGGCCTGGCGACGCTGCTCCGGCGTCAGGTAGCGGTTGCGGCTGGAGAGGGCCAGACCGTCGGCGTCGCGGACGATGGGGGCGGCGACGATCTCGACGCCCAGGTGCAGATCGCGGACCAATCGACGGACGACCAGCAACTGCTGATAGTCCTTGAGGCCGAAGACGGCCCGGTGGGGGGCGACGATGATGAACAGCTTGGCGACCACCCGGGCCACCCCGGCGAAGTGGCCGGGGCGGCGGGAACCGCAGAGGACTTCGGTCAGCTTGCTCCGGACCTCGATGAAGGTGGAATCCCCCGGCGGGTACATCGACTTGGGGATGAAGGCGCAATCGACGCCCAGCTCCCGGAGCAGCTCCAGGTCGCGCTTCTCATCGCGGGGGTAGCGCTCGTAGTCGCCGCCGGGGCCGAACTGGGTGGGATTGACGTAGATGCTGACGGCGACGACGTCGGCGCGTCGCCGCGCCTCGCGCGCCAGGGAGAGGTGCCCCTCGTGGAGCGAACCCATGGTGGGCACCAGGCAGAGCTCGGCACCGCCGCAGCGGACCTGTTCGGACCAGGCGCGCATTTCCGCGGCGCTGCGGATGACTTCCAAGGCTACTCCTTGTTGCTCAGTTCGTTTTCCTGCATGACGGATTCCTCGCCGTAGTAGGGCTCTTCGAAGGCCATGGACACCATGCCGAAGAACAATCCGAAGACCGATTCCAGGGCGGTGGCGTCGGTCCGCGCGTTCAGGCGGTCTTCGAGGACGCTGAGGTTCAATCCCAGGGGCTGGATCGCGCCCAGGAACTCGCTCATCGTTTCGGCCATCTCCGGCGGCTCCGAGGCGAGCAGCAGGGCTGCCATGTCCAGGTGAAAGACCAGGCTCACCGGATCATTAACGGCGGCGGCGCTGGTGCTGAAGCTCTCCTCTTCGGCCAGCACGCCCCGGCCGGCGAACTGTCCCAGGATCCACTCAGCGGAGAGCTCGTCCACGGTCACGCCGAGGTAGGTGTCGTTCAGAGGGAATAGGTGCAACGAGGGCTCGTCCGAGTCCCCGTCGGCATCGGCGGGGATGATCTCCAGGCCGCCGACGCCGCCGTAGCTGCGCGGCAGCGTGGCGACGCCGTACTCGATCAGCGTGTCCTCGACGGTCTCCAGCAGGGCCGCGGAGTCCGGGCTCTCGGCGTAGACGATCAGGCGCGGGTCGGCGAAGTCCATGTTGAAGTCGATCACGTCGTCGAAGAATTCCTCGAGCACCTCGCTCTGGGGCCTGCCCTGCAGGGCGTGGATGGAGAAGCCGTAGCGTCCGGTCAGGTGCTCCTCGGCGGCGGCCAGCACGGCGTCGATCTCGGGGGGGGCCTCGCCGGCGTCCTCTTCGATCAGGCTGATCAGGGGATCGAGGATGCCCTGGAGCTGGAATTCGCCGAAGACGGTGCAGGGGGTGGGAATCAGGGCGGCCAGTTCGGGAGCGCGGCGGGCGTCGACGAAGGCCCGGTAGAGCGGGTGCTCTACAACGCCCTGATCGGTCCAGAGCAGGTTGATGTTGAGGTCGCCGTCCAGGTCCAGGGTTCCGGCCAGCTTGTCCAGGGAGAGCTCGAACTCGCTGGGCGGCTCGGGATCGTAGTGGTAATCGTCCTCCGGGTACTCCTCCTGCATCTGCTCCCAGTAGGCGATATCGGCGGCGCGCTCGCGGGCCAGCAGCTCCGCCAGGTCCAGGTAGACCGCCACGGCGGCCGCGGATTCCAGATCGCTGAAGGCGTCTTCGAAGGAGTCGAGACCGCTCAGCGTGGGTCCGTTCCAGGTGTAGACGCGGGTGAAGAGCTCGACATCGGCGGCGAAGTAAACACTGTCGGAGTCGAGGGCCAGCAGCTCGCCGTCCTCGGCGGTGAAGGCCCGCAGGTCGCCGGGGTTGAAGGGCAGGTCAGCGGTGACCAGCTCCTCCTCGCGCAGGCCCTCTTCGATGACGGCTTCGGCCAGCTCCAGGGCTGCGGGATCGTTGGGACGCGCCCGCATGAAGAAGGCCGTGTCGTCCTCCCACTCGTCGGCCTCCTCCCAGGGCAGGCCGAGGATCAGGAACTCGGCGTCGATCATCTCGATGAGCTCCGCGAGTTCGTACTCTTTGAGCGCCTCGGGGAAGTCGTCCTCGTCCGGGGGCCAACCCTCGGCCTCGATCATCTGTAGCAGGCCGCCGCCCTCCAGCGAGGCGTAGTCCAGGGCGAAGCGGGGCAGATAAACGGCGATCAGGGCATCATCGGGGGCGGCCGCCAGCCAGGTGTCGGCGGTGACATCGGCGGGCAGGTCCGCCGGGCTAAGCGCCGCCAGCAGGCTCAGCAGTCCGGAAAACATTCCCAGGGCCATGGTTCCACTCCTTCAATAGCGGTAAGTGCAAGCATTCGGATGACTGGTCAGCCGCCTTGATTATAACCGGCGAGGTCCTACCGGGCAAGCCGATCGCTAACGTCTTGACCTGCGCCGCGCCGTTGAGTTACCATTTCCTGCCCTGGAAAGCACCGTAGGCGGCATAGCCAAGTGGCTAAGGCAGAGGATTGCAAATCCTTCATTCCCCGGTTCGAGTCCGGGTGCCGCCTCCACACCAATTTGAGCCCTCCAGATAAACCAGCCCCACGGGGCTGGTTTTCATTTGTGGAGCATCGCAAGCAAATAAACCGGTGTCGAAAAGACAATGAGCGGCATTTGGAGCGGAAGTGCTCAAGACTACCTCACGAATGGTTCCAGATCGATAAGCTACAATCTTCATATCTGATATAGTCGACAATAGAAAGCAGATAGCCTTCTCAGGCTGTTAAGCCAAGGATGTACGTCAGGAGTCGCGGCTTCTCGAATCTCAGCGTCCGTTTAGCGGATGTCTGGTTTTCCGCCACCAGACTAAGTACGGACAGTGACAACGTGCACAGCTATAAGGCAAATAGCAATTAGTTATGGCATCGAATACCCTGTCCGGACCTGATCATGATTGCACCCTGTTGATAATAGACGTGATGATCATCGGATACCTGTCACGAAATGGACATTTTAAAATGGGATCACTTAACTGTCACGGACCATGGTGTTACTGGATATCGTTCTGATACAAGCAGTCATTGGGAAATCAGGTGTGCACATCAAGTGAGCCGCTTGTGGCAGGTACCTGGATTTCCACATTCCCAGGATGCCCGTAGCGACGTCACGACGCTCCATTATCAACTGCCTGGCGCAATGGGCTTCGATGACGATTTATCGATGCTAAGCAACTAATTATCATTCATATATAAATAGCAGGCGCTGTGGGGTTGAGTTGGCAGGCCGAACATCATTCGGCATAGCCTCGTATCAGCAGCTATTTCGAGGTGGGGCGGTGTTTCGAGTTGAAGTTGACTGGTCCGGGGTCGTGTGTGATGCCAATTGCAATTCAGAAGAATGTGTGATAATCCGTCCCGATATCACCACGCAAAAACTAACTGCTTGTTATTGATGCGCTTATAAGTCGAGTTTCATCGAATGAAAGAAAAGCAAGTTGCTGGCATAATAGATTGTACACCGCGCACGCATCTTGAAGCCGCCACTTTATGACTGCTCATAGGTGACGGATGTTTCTGAGATTACAAACGTGCTATCAGCGGAACAAACGTCGCAAATCGGTCCGAACAGTGCACACGATCCGCAGTAGGAAACAACAGCCCATTGGTTGGAAGGGCGGTCGAGTTACGCGAGCTGAACACATAACGATTTGTTTCACGGTAAAACACACCAAAAGCTGATATGCTGTATTCGATGACCTTTGAGACCGTCGGCCCTTCCCTCTTGGCGAATCTGAGAAAGGAACCCTATGCGTAAGGTTATCCTTCTGGCGCTGCTGCTGTTGATCCCGACCGCCTTCGGCGGCGAGATCCTTGTCGGCGTCTGCGGTGAGTGCGGTCATACCACCGACCACTACTTCTACGGCGGCGGGATGATGCCCGGCCACCTGCACCTCTACTATCAGGACCTCGAGTCCGGCCTGCTTTACGAGGTCTACTTCAACCTCGTCGTCAAGACCGCCGAGGAGATCGGCGTGACAATCAATAACAGCCACCGCGAGATCGGCGAGTTCACCGAAGCCCACTTCGACGAAGTCGCCGCCGCCCACAACGGATTCACACCGCCGGAGCGTCTGAACGAGCTGTCCGGCGAGGAGGGCCTGCCGCTCTGGGTCGAGCTCGAGGAGGGCTTCAGCGGCGAGCTCGCCTCACTGGAGCTGGTGGAGGACCTGCTGCGCGGGGGCTTCACCTGCCCGGAGTGCGGAGCGCCGGAGCTGCGCCTGGAGTTCGTCGGCAACTGGGACTGAGCGCGCGTCAGCCTAACACTGAGGGCGGACCAGCGGGTCCGCCCGTTTATGTCCGGTTATTCAAGCAGACGTGACGCCCCCGTGTCCGCTACTCGACGAAGGGGTGCTCGAGCACCCGCCAGCCCTCCGGCGTCTCGACGAGCTCCAGGCCGCCGCGGCCGCCGGTCTCCTCGCCGTCACGCAACGCCTGATACTCAAGCTCGACGCTCCCGCGGGGGCCGGCGTCGCTCTCGAACAGACGCACCGGTCCGAGCTGCTGGACCGAGGTGACCAGCAGGACGCCGGAGTCCAGGGCTTCAGTCAGCTCGTCGACCTCGTCGGCGGGGGCCTCGGGTGCGAAGGCTTCCCGAACCTCGACGCCGTAGCCCAGGCTGACGTCGTTGAGGAAGTCCTCGACGGCGGCGGCGAGCTCGGGCGGCGCCGGCAGCTCGGTCGGGCTTTGGGGCTGCGCGTCGTTCTCGACGGGGTTCTCTTCGCCTTGTGAGGCGTCCTCACCGCAGGAGAGCAACAGCAGGGGGACCATCAGCAGGGAAAATCGACGGAGCATCCTTGACCTCGGTTGAGTGGTGGGGGATTCCTATCGTCAGGTTGGTTGTCATGCGGCGATCTTGGCCGAAACCGCTCTCCTGGCCGTCGGACCCCTCGAGTATCCGGTGGGGAGGCTTTGGCACGTTTCTTGCAGCAGGGCGACCGGGCCGGAATGCCGGTCGGCGATGGAACGTCGCAAGAAACGTGCCAAAGCCGGGCTCGGGTTAGGACAACCCTTCCGGCCGGTTTCGGCCAAGGTCGGCCTGGTACCTATTGCGAGTAATCGGTGAAGTCGTCGGGCACATCCTTGATGTACCACTTGCGCTCCTCGCCGACCAGGCCCAGGTCGTACTCGCTGCGGTGCAGTTCCACACCGAAGCGGGTTATCCGAGCGTCGATGCGCGCCGTGAGGCGGTCCATGTCGTGGGGTGCCGCACCTTCGCTGATCTCGCCGAGGTGCAGCAGCTCGGCCTCGTGGACCACCAGCTCGCCCGCGGCCAGCATCTCGGTGAAGACGACGAAGTACTTGCTGTCGCCTTCAATCAGGGCGTAGGAGGCGGCTTTGTCGGCGTCACCGGCTACGACGGCCTCGAGGAAACCGTCGACCACGTCGGCGGCCTGCTCGCGGAAGTCGTCGTGAGCCGTGCTGCAGGCTAAGACGACGGGAAGCAAAGCCAGGGCGATGAGGGCTCTGATCATTGGGACACTCCGGGTTCGTCGGGGACGATCTCGGTCAGGAAGCGTTTGCGCAACCGGCAGTTGCCGTAAGCCAGAGCAACAAGGATCAGCGTGCTGTAGGGGGTGAAGCTGCAACCGGCCCGATAGCCCAGGCGGCAGTCCTTGCCGGCGTCGGGGTTGGGCAGCAGGGTCTTGGCCGCCGCCAGGGTCAGGATGATCGCCAGGGCGAGGGACAACCAGTAGCCTTTCTTGCGTCGTTTAGCCAAGGGTGCCTCCACTTGCGTAGTTTATGTGTTGACTTTACTACTAGTTATTGAAATATAAATATTGAGTAACTCTTTCTGTGATATGTCGTCCAGGCTGTCCGGAGTGAAGGCTAATCCCGGTTTGCGTTCCGATGAGGTTCGGACGGCTGTTAAACCGCTCCGTAGTCCGGACCCTCGTTGTGGATTGTTTTGTGTATTGATTGCGATTGATGCAGTTGATGGTCAAAGCTGATTGAATGCTGGGTGCAAGTTACTGTACAAGCTGTTTATCCGCAGAGCATACACTTTGTCACAGCTATTAATTGACTGCTCATATGTGACCGGCGCTTCTGATACATTACGTGTATTATCTGTGGATTATAGTCATAAACCCGATCCGCAGAGGATATATGATACAAAGTTGTTAATTCAAGGGGGACGTAGGCAGCCGGAACCAGCATTTGTGATGGCGGGATGATATTGTAATCAAAGACGATCTCATCCGCCCAGTGCCTCGAGGCGCCTTTCGGCCTCGGCGGCTGCGGTGAGGAAGGCCGTATGGTTCTTGTGCGAGCCCGGGAAGTGCCGCACGAAGACGCCCTCGCGGTAGTGCTCACCGTAGCCGTTGAAGTACAGCGGGTGCTCGGGCGGATAGAAGGCCAGGCGGCTCTCCCGCTCCGCCGGGTCCAGGTGGTGGACGACGTGGGTGAAGGCCTTCTGGTCGTATTGGAACTTGCGACAGCCCACGCAGCCGCAGAGCTTGCGGCGCAGCCAGTGCCCCGGGGTCTTCGGTCTGCCGCGCTCATTGTTGACCAGGAATCCCTGGGCGTAGACGGTTTCCAGGAAATCCCGCGCCCAGGGGCTGTTGCGGACGAAAAACTCGCCCGAGTTCAGGGTGCCGTGAAGCCCGGCTATGCAGAAGGTCAGCTCGGCCTTCGGGTCGGCCGGTTCCTCGAGGCGGACGGCGGGCTGCATGATCACGCTGTCGGCGTCGGACCAGTAGAGCAGCTCGTAGTCGTCCAGCTGGCGCAGCAGCAGCGGTATCTTGCTCCAGCCGGCGGGGCGGTCGTCCAGGCGCTCCCCGGCGCTGTGGAAGCCGTAGCCGTGCAGGCGGCAGTAGCGCTCCTTGAGGGGGAAGGAGACCCGGGTCCACTCCCGGACATTCTCGTCACCGAAGGTTACCAGAGCCGCTTTCATCGATAACTCCCGCTCGAAGAAAGCAGGGCGCGGGCCAGCTCGAGATGGCTGGCGGCCAGCAGAAGCTCGGCGGCGTCGTCAAGCTCCTCCAGCGCCTCACCGGCCGCCGTCGCCCGCGCCGTGGATGACGACGCGCCATCGGGCGCGTAATCGTCCATGATCCGCCTCAGCCGCTCGGTGTACTCCCGCGCGCGGATCCCCGAGCCCACCCGGGTCAGCCGGGTCAGCGGGGCGCCGATGAAATCCTGGAGGGCGTCGACGGCGGCTTCTTCGGGAGGACCGGTATCATCGGGCAGGTCGCCGGTCAGGCCCCGTGCCGCCAAACGGCCTTCGGCCATCCGCCCCAGCAGACCCTTGCCCGTCACACCCCCGGCGCAGGAGCCGGCGGCCCAGAGGCCGGCGGCTGTGGTGCGGCGCTCGGCGTCGACTCCCAGCCCGGCCCGGGTGAAGCCGCCGTCGAGGACCGGGGCGCCCAGGCGCAGCTCCAGTCCCCGGCGGGGGAAGTCGATGGCGGCCCAGCGCAGCGTCGCGGCGGGATGGCACTCCAGATAGCGGCGCTGGAGCTCAGCCGGGGCCTCCGGTGAATGGTCTTCGAGAACGACCCAGTAGGGGCCGTTTTCGCCGGTTGGATCTGCGGCGAGGAGTCGGCGCAGCTCAGCCTCCGCCGTCGTTTCCAGGCTCTTTCCCGCGCCGTCCACCACCGCGGCGGCGAACTCGAGCAGGCAGCGCGCCGGTGCCCGGGAGTCGGCCAGGACCAGCGGTCGGTGGAGTTCGTTGGGGTGTGTTAGCAACGCTCCGGCCGCCAGGCCCAGGGCGGCGCCGGAGTTGTAGGGCGAGCCAGGTCCGAAGTCGGAGCCCAGCCCGTCGCCGTGGAGCCCGTAAACGGCGCCCGTCGCCAGCAGAACTGCGCGGGCGCGCAGCTCGAGGAAACGCTCCTGGCGGACCTCGAAGGCCAGGGCGCCGCAGACGCGGCTCTCGTTTGTCGTCAACAGACCGCCGACGAAGTAGTCGGACAGCATCCGGACGTCCGTCGACTCCACGGCCCGCGCCAACAGACCCTTGAGGTTTTCGCCGGGGATCCGCAGGCCGCCGCCGGGCAGGGGTTCGCCGATCCGCAGGCCCAGAGAGCGCAACAGCTCCAGGGTCGGCTCCAGCTCATCGAACAGCGGTTCGGCCAGTCCCTCGTCGGCCGGGGTGAAGTCGGCCCGCCCCGGGTCCGGGTCGAGTCGTTCAGCTCCGGAGGCCAGGGAGCCCGAGCGGGACGGCCGGGCGCGGTCGATGAGCACCGTCGTCAGGCCGGGAGCCTCGCGGGCCAGGGTCAGCGCGGCGAGGCAGCCGGCGGCGCCGGCGCCGATGATCAGCACGTCGCACTCGAGGCGCTCGCGTGGGGACATAATCGACCTCTTGAAAGACTGATTAACTACGGGAAGAGCGTCAACTGGCTAGTTGATCGTGGTAGTTGCTTCTAGGCGCGCGAGCCGCGCTTCAGCGGGGCGTTGGGCGCCTCGTCGGCCGGGTGGATCTCGATGCGCGAGGAGAACTCCACGGCGGAGAGTGAGGCCTTGGCCCCGCAGTATTTTTCTTCGGAAAGACGCACTGCCTCGGCGACCTTGTCTTCGTCTAGGCCGTCGCCCCAGACGTGGTAGATAACAGTGATCTTCTCGAAGCCCCTGGGGTGCTCCTCGGCGCGGTCGCCCTCGAGCTCGACGCGGAACCCGGCCAGGGGCAGGCGCATCTTACGCAGGATGCCGTAGACGTCCATGCCGGTGCAGCCGCCCAGGCCGATCAGCAGCAGCTCCATCGGTCGGGTCGCCGATCCGGCGCCGCCCTTCTCCGCCGGGGCGTCCAGGGGCACCCAGCAGGAACTCTCCAGGCCGCGGCCGAGGAAGGTCATCCCCTCGAGGTGGCGTACTTCGGCTTTCATAATAGGTGCTCCTTTTCAATCCGCCCGTGGTCAGGGATCGTCAGTCTGGAAGGGATCATCACAACAAACCGAGCCTTTTTTGATAGCTGATCAGAGCCGCGACAAGTGATTGGTTCCTGATGCCGGCCTTGCTGCCGATACCATCACGCGCGCCCTTTATCTTTGTTATCGATGCACTTATGAGTCAAGTAGAAACCGAGGGTGGTAACTGCGGGCTGGTGTCAGATGTATTGCCTAAGGGATTATCACCTTAAACTGAACCTACGTCGAAAACGCATAAGAGCGGCATTTAGAGCGGAAGTGCTCAAAACTACCTCACGAACGACTCCCGATCGATATGCCAAAATTTTCCTTGGGATCACTTAACTGTCACGGACCATGGTGTTACTGGATATCGTTCTGATACATGCTGTCAGCAGGCAATCAGACGTGCACATCAAGTGAGCTGCTTGTGGCAGGTACCTGGATTTCCACATTCCCAGGATGCCTGTAGCGACGTCACGACGCTCCATTATCAACTGCTTGGCGCAATGGGCTTCGATGACGATTTATCGATGCTAAGCAACTAATTATCATGCATATATAACTAGCAGGCGCTGAAGAATTGAGTTGGCAGGCCAAACATCATTCGGCATAGCCT